>CAZUFQ010000047.1:0-10210 GCA_964618735.1 uncultured Enterobacteriaceae bacterium | reverse complement strand
GGACGTTTTTAATTGTCCCCGTGTCGGCGGCTGCTCTTCTTGAGGGAGCAGTCAATTCAATCGCTCCCATTCAGCGGTCAACTGTTCTTCTTCTGCGTCCAGTTCACGCAGGACGGTGCGCAACACGTTGGTTGCGACGCGACAATAGAATTGGCGAGAATCGGTCAGGCTGGGCACGACCTCCTCATCGAGGAAATGTGTTACTGCTTCAAGCAGTTCGTTCATGGTTGGACGATCTTGCATTATTCCTCCATAAGGTAGACAAGTTCCCATTCCGTTTCCGAGGTGCGGCGGCCAATCGCCGCCAGCTCAACGCTCGGATTCTGCCCATCGAGAAACGGCTGCGTCATATTCAGGCAAATCACGCCCCAGCGGAGGTTGCCGAAGATCTCCCAAAAGTGGATGCGGGCGGGGTCGATCGCATAACCGCCCGCTTCTTCGTACGCCTGCCAGAACTCGTCTCGCGCGCCAACTCCGCCCACCGGTAAATGATCGTTCCCAAAGCGCCAGGACCGCACACACATCCAGCCTAGATCTTCCAGAGGATCACCAACATGCGCCAGTTCCCAGTCCAGAATGGCGCGCAGCCCTTCGGGACCAAACATGACATTGCCCATACGATAGTCGCCATGCACGAGGACGCGTTCCTGCCGCGCAGGCAAATGCTGCCGCAACCAGCGAAAGGCCAGTTCGAAAGCGGGGTGCGGCTCTCTCGCCATCGTATTGTACATCTCTTCGTAACGGTTGATTTCTTCCTCCGCCGGAGAATGGCCGGCCTGAGGACCAGGGAGTTCTGTAAGGTGATAGTGCTCAAGCGGCACGCGATGAATGCGTGCGAGTCGAGCGCCGAGTTGCTTTGTCATCACTTGGCGGGCTTGGTTGTAGTCGCGATCACGAAACAAGCGGCGAGGGATGGTTTCTCCTTCGATCCGCTCCATGATAAAGAACGGGACGCCCAAGCTTTTGTCGCCAAGAAAATAAGGTTCAGGGACTAGCACTCCTTCGGTGTATGCGGCCTCAATCACACGAAATTCAAGACTGCGGTCCATTACTGCTTGTGGGCCTTCTTGTGGATCACTGCGCAGGATGAGCGGCAGAGTGAGTACTTGGCCATCAGTTTGTTCGACGACAGCATCAAATGACCACGTTTGCCGTGAAGCCCCGCCGGTCAGCAACCGTAAATTATCAACGCGAACCTGACGGGGGGAGGGTTGATAGGAACGCTTGAGAAAGTCTGTCAGAACCGGCGCGACTTGTTCCGGAGAGGGGTATTTCGTTTGCGTACTCATGAGCTGAGCGTTTGATGGCTACGCCCACGGCGCGCCGTTGAATGGATCTTTCAACAATCGCCGCGCCACGGTCATGCGGTGCACTTCGTCCGGGCCGTCATAGATGCGAGCGTAACGTGCTTCGCGGTACATGAACTCCAGCGGCGTATCTGAAGTGAGGCCGAGTCCGCCGTGCACCTGAATGGCGCGGTCGATCACATTATGCACCATGCGCGCACCCCAGAATTTAATGAGCGCGATTTCTACCCGCGCCTCGTCGCCTTCGTCCATTGCGCGTGCGGCGTCGAGCGTCATCAGTCGCGCGGCTTGGATCTCTGCCGCCGATTCGGCGATGTAGGCTTGGATCTCTCCTTTTTCAGAGAGCAAGGAACCATGTGCAAAGCGCGTCTTGGCGCGTTCACACAGCAATTCAAAAGCGCGTTGCGCCTGTCCCAGCCATCGCATGCAATGAAAGATGCGACCTGGGCCGAGACGTTTCTGCGCAATAACGAATCCTTCTCCTCGTTTGCCCAAGAGCGCCCCCCTCGGGATACGCGCGTCAGTGAGACGGATTTCACAATGGTTGCCGCCAGTGTGCCCCATTGTGGGAATGACACGGACAATTTCATAACCGGGCGTGTCCGTCGGGACGATGATGGCTGAGAATTTAGCGTGGCGCTGAGCTTCTGGTTCGGTCTGGCAGAAGACCGTGGTGAAGGCGGCGATGTTGGCGCCGGTAGTGAACCACTTGTGACCGTTTATCACCCAATAGTCGCCGTCAAGCGTTGCTGTAGTCTGCATGAGGGTCGGGTCAGAGCCTGCAACCTCAGGCTCGGTCAAACCGACCGAAGGAAGAATGTCTCCAGCCACCAGCGGTTTAAGCCAGCGTTCTTTCTGCTCCGCCGTGCCATAGAGATGGAGCATGAGCGAATCTTGCATGGTCAAAGAGCCAATGGCGGCCTGCCCCCAATACGAGCGACCGATGATTTCATTAAGATAGACGAACGACATGAACGGAATGCCGCCGCCGCCGATCTCTTTGGGATGTCCGAGCGCCCACAATCCCTGGTGTTTCGCCGACTGTTTCAGTTCCTCAAGGATATGGTCCGCTTCTTCATTTTCGCGCATGAGCACCGGCTCAGCGGGGATGACTTCTTCGTTAATAAACTTCTTGACACGCTCTCGTAGCGCGCGTACGTCGTCGGTGAGTCCGTAGCTAGCCATCGTTGATATTCTTTCCTCACTAGGGTTCCCAGGTTTGTACAAGAAAATCTGGAAAGAAAACACCCCGTCTACTGACACGCCGTCAAGAATTGCAAAGGTGAGAGCAGACTCCCGCCAGCGCGGCGCACGCGTTCTCGCAACGGACGGTCCCCGGTAACAACTGTGATCCTTCGGCTTCCGGCGCGTTGGACGACCTGCTCGACGATCCAGTCATCGGCTGACGGGGAGTATGTGATGCTGATACGAGGATCGGAGCTAGAGACGTTGGTCGCCTGACCTTCCTTGTCGGCTCGGCGATCGAAGATGATCCAGATTTCCGCGGCGTCGGCGTCGGAAAACTTTTCTACTCTATGGACAAGACGACGTTGCGCCGTTTCTTTCCACCATTCTGCACGGTCGCGCCCGCTAAGCACGCCCGCGTGCAAAACGTTAAAGCCATCGACGAGAAGGAGGGGAGAGCAGGATTTGGGACTGAAGGTTTGCATTACATGCTTGGCGGCATTAGAACTGGAATGACTTGTCGGCCACGGGAGTAATCCTTCAGGAGAGATTTTTCTAAGTAGTCTTTATTGCTGGAAGCATCAGTGGAGCCAGGTTGCGAGCCGATGAGATCCTCCATGAGATCTGCGCAGGTGAGCCGCCGTTTTGTTTGAAGCTGTTTCATCAGCTTCGGTTGTCCTGCCTCGCTTTGCGAGGCTACGACGGTAGCCGGGGATTTCAATCCCCGGTTCACAGAAGCATCCTGGCGTGGCGCCGCGTAGCGACGCTGAGATATCTCATCCCCACAAATACCGTTCGTCATATTCAACCCCATGTCGGTCAAGAAAAGCCCGGAGTTCTTCTTGAAAGGTCTTGTATCGGTGGTGTTCCCGTTGATCTTCCACATACTTGACCACCTCTGACAGGTTTGACTTGCTCACGGTAAACGCCCCATAGCCGTCCTGCCATTCAAACCCACGGAGCGTAGAGAACGCATCATGAATCCATTTCGAGGAGCCGCCCTTGAGCAATTGGAGCGCTTTGCTGAGCGCTATGCTCGGCGGCGCGTTGAGCACCAAGTGCACGTGATCTTCGATCCCACCGATCGTAAGCGGTACGAGGCGATGCTCGCGTGCAATCCAGCCCAGATAGGGCCAAATACGGGTTTGAATATCCGACGTTATCCAACGCTCACGATTCTTGGTGCTAAAAATGACGTGATAATGGAGGCAGGTATAGGTGTTCGCCATCGGTCACCTCGAAGATCTGAGGGGAATGTGCGCTTTTTCCCAGTGATGGTCAACCGTCGCGCCGCGACGGTGGGAAAGAGGAAGATATAACCCGATCCCCGGCCTTGAAAGGCCGGGCTACCCTCGCACGCCGCTTTGCGGCTTCGCTCACATCGCTCCGCGATGGCCTGGGGCGCCCGGGGTTTCAAGCCCCGGTTCACTTTGTATCCACGGCGCTTCAGCTTTCAGATCGGCGAGGCTCAAGCACCATCTGGGTTTGGATTGTGAGCGATAGCAGACGACCGCTCTCGTCGGTGACCCGCGTCTGCCACACCATAGTGCGTTTACCGCGATGCAGAGGCGTGGCCTCCGCGCGTATTGTTCCGGACCGGCCTGCGGCAAAGAAGTTGGTCTTAGACTCAATCGTCGTGGTGTTGGCGCCGGGCGGTAGGTTCAGCATCGTCGCTGCTGCTCCCACAGTATCGGCGAGAGCCATAAGAGCGCCGCCATGCAGGCCGCCTCCCACAGTTGTTAGTTCATCCCTGAATAAAAGCTCCGCGACTACGCGGTCCGGGCTCGCTTCGACAAACCGGATCCCTAGCGACTCCGCCAAGGTCCCTCGGTGACGTTCTGAAAGAACGGCTAGATCGACATCCATGCAAATCCTCCTTGTGTATGATCCGCAGCCAGAGTGGAGTTTTGCGGGACAGGTCTCAATTACCTGGGAGGTAATGTTTTTATTTAATGGATGAGGTAGAGTCCCGGCATGAATCAGATGCGGCTGGCGAGACGCAGGAAACAGGAGCACCGCGAGAGCGACTTTGGCCGGTTACTGCGCCACTGGCGGGCGCAGCGTCGAGTGAGCCAGCTCGATCTCGCGGTCGAGGCGGGGGGTTCATCTCGTCACGTGAGCTTCATCGAGACTGGAAGGGCCCAGCGGAGCCGGGAGATGGTGCTGATCCTTGCTCACGTCCTGGAAGTCCCTTTGCGCGACCGCAACGATCTCCTCACAATGGCGGGCTATGCCCCCCTCTACCGTGAGACCGGTCTCAATGCGCCCGCCTTGGCGCAGGCGCGCCGGGCTCTCGACTTCATCCTGCGGCAGCAAGAACCATATCCGGCGCTTGTACTGGACCGGCACTGGAATGTCTTGAAAGTTAACAAAGGCAGTGCATGCGTGCAGGCGTATTTCCTTGACCCGGCGGCAGTGGCGAGGTTAGGCCCGGCGAACGCCATGCGCCTCATGTTTCACCCGCAGGCTTTCCGTCCCTATATCGTGAACTGGGAAGCTACAGCAGGATCGTTGATCCAGTGGCTCCATCGGGATGCAGTGAATGGCTTTGGCGATGCGACAACTCGCGGTTTGTTGGAGGAGCTACTGTCGTATCCGGACATGCCGCGCCACTGGCGAACCCTGGATCTCGACGCTTCCACCGCTCCGTTTTTATCCATTCAGTTCCGCAAGGATGAAGTAGATCTTCGGTTCTTCACAACATTGACAAGTCTGGGCACGCCTCACGACATTACTCTTCAGGAGCTGAGGATTGAAAGCTTCTTCCCAGCCGATGAAGCCACTGAAGCCGCTATGAAGTTGCTGGCTGAAGGGTGAACGTTGCTGCGATCAACACGGCAACGACGAGGCGTGAGCGTATGCGCATTGTGGTCTGGAACATCAATATGGCGGCGCACAAGAAAATTCCCCAGTTGCGTTCCCTTAATCCTGACCTCGCGATTCTGCCAGAATGTGCAGCGCCGGAGGTGATTGTCTCCAAGTGTCCTGATTTCACTTTCACCGACGCGCAATGGCAGGAACGGTCCCGCCACAAGGGCCTTGGGGTTTTTAGCTTTGGTGACCTACACCTGAAGCGTTCGTCAGATTTCGATGCGCGCTTCGAGGTCTTTCTCCCCATCGAGGTGACGGGGCGTCAGCATTTCCATTTGCTCGCGGTCTGGGCCCTCAACTTTCGCGCGCGATCGGGCTGCACGATGCTAGATGCGCTGCGTCACTATCGCGCGTTCCTCGCTGCTGCGGACGCTGTGGTCGCCGGAGATTTCAACAATAGCGTCTTCTGGGATCGGCCTGGCAAGCCGACAAACTTTGCGCGTGTGGCGGAAACCCTGACAGGATGTGGACTCTCCAGCGTCTACCATGCAGCGACCGGAGAAGCATTTGCGCAGGAACATGCTCCAACTCTTTGGTTCTTGAAGAGACCCTTGCAGGGTTATCACATTGACTATTGCTTCGTGCCACGGTCGTGGCTTACCAGTTCAGTGTCAGTGTCGGTTGGATTGGCTGAACAGTGGCTGTTGTACAGTGACCACGCACCGCTTGTGATTTCAGTCAAGAACGGCAGACGACGGTCTTGAGAGGTGTGGAGCTAGGTTCTAGTCTCCGGCCTCATCTGATGCTAAAGCCCACCCAGGTTCTTCTCTCTGGAGGCGTTATGCTGCAAACCGCTCTTTGTCGACAATTGGGCGTCGACTACCCCATCTTTTCGGTAGGTATGGGCGGCGGTATGGCTGGGCCGGAACTCACTGCAGCAGTGTCAAATGCAGGAGGTTGCGGCGTGCTTGGTATGGGTGGACTGCCTGCACGATTCATCCGCGAGCAGATTCGACAAACGCGGACGCTGACGAACAAGCCCTTCGGGGCCAACATCATTCTTCCGTTGCTGCAAGAAGGACAAATCGAAACCTGTCTGGATGAGAAGGTTCCCATCCTCGTGCTGTTCTGGGGAGATCCCAAACCTTACGTTGAAGAAGCGCATAAACGCGGGACGAAAGTGTTCATTCAAGTTGGTTCGGTGGAGGAAGCGCGAGCTGCGGCTGAGGCCGGAGTCGATGCGATTATTGCACAAGGCGTGGAAGCCGGCGGACATGTGAAAAGCACGACGTCGCTTTCGACGATCGTTCCTGCCGTGGTCGAAGCGGTGAATCCTCTTCCGGTGATTGCTTCTGGCGGTATTGCGAATGGAAAAGGGATCGTGGCGGCATTGAGTCTTGGAGCGCAAGCGGTGTCGATGGGCACGCGTTTTCTCTGTAGTGAGGAAACGCAGGTAATTCGCGCCTACAAAGAACGTGTGGTGCGCAGCAAGGCGGAAGATACCGTGTACACTTTGCTCTTCGATGTGGGCTGGCCGGACGCTGCACATCGTGTGCTGCGGAATACCGCGCTCAATGAATGGGAAGCAGCGGGACAACCTCAGTCTGGGACGCGCCCTGGAGAAGGAAGTATCATCGGGACAATGCCGATGGCGGGTACGCAGGTGGAAGTGCCGAAGTACGCGGTCTTTCCTCCGATGGTTGGTTTTTCTGGAGATATGGAACAGATTGCCCTGTATGCAGGCGAGTCCTGTTCGCTGATTCATGATATCAAGCCAGCGAGGCAGATTGTGCGTGAGCTTGTGGACGAGGCAGAGGAAATTATTAAACAGTTGCGGGAGTAGATGAATGGATTGGCGTGATCAATACAAAGATAAACTCATTACCGCCCAGCAAGCGGCGGGCATGATTCGTTCTGGACAGCGCGTCTTGATTTCAGTCGGAACGGCGGAGCCACAATATCTTGCCAACGCACTGTGCGACCGTTGGCAAGAGCTCCGTGATGTAGAGATTCTCACTAGTAACACAATGAAGCCCTATGCGTGGTTTGATAAAGAGCGCAGCTCGGCGTTCAAAATCCAGGCTGGTTATCTGTCCGCTGCTTCTCGTCCACTATATCAAGAGAAACGGATCGAATATTCTATCAACACTGTCTATTCTCCGGCCAAGTGGCTCGATGCTAGTCGCTCGGCGCCTATGATGAACTCCGACGTGTTGCTGATTACTCTCTCTCCTCCAAACGAACAAGGATTTTGCAGCTTTGGCGAGCAACTGTGGTATTCGCGGGTGTGGGTAGAGCGAACGCCGTTGGTTATCGCTGAGGTGAACCCCCTCTTGGTGCGCACAGGTGGTGACAATTATGTCCACGTGTCGCAGATCGACTATCTTGTAGAACAACCGGAACCGACTCGACCTTTCAGCCTGACTCTCGTGGTTTCTCCAGATGAACAGGAAGCCGCGGAGAAAATCGGCGCCTCGGTCGCTTCTCTTATTAACGATGGAGACACGATACAGATCGGTCTCGGGTCGGTGTCGATGGCGGCGGGATTCTACTTACGGGAGAAGAATGATCTCGGTGTTCATTCTGAGATCATCACGTCGGCGATGGTTGATCTCTATAAACGGGGAGTCATTACCGGCAAGAAGAAGACCTTGCACCCCGAGAAGATGGTGGCGACCGGCATGTTTATGGAGCCGGAAGACTACGCGTTTGTGGATGGCAACCCAACTATAGAACTGCGAGATGCGTTCTATACGAATAATCCAGCAGTGATTGCCCAAAATCACAATCAGGTCGCGATCAACAATGCATTGTCGGTTGACTTCACTGGACAAGTGACAGCAGAAGCGTTCGGTCCGCAGATGTATACCGGTGTGGCTGGGCAACTCGACTTTGTGCTTGGTGCTTATTTATCTCCTGGCGGCAGATCAATTACAGTGCTGCCTGCGACCGCGCGTGGCGGAACGGTTTCTCGTATCGTTCCGATGTTCCCTGAAGGACAAATTGTGTCGCTGCCGCGCACCTATGTTGATTATGTTGTTACTGAATACGGCGTTGCGTCTCTCGTGGGAAAAACAGAGCGAGGACGAGCCGAGGCTTTGGTTGAGATTGCCCATCCGCAATTTCGCGAAGAGTTACGCGCAGCAGCGCGGAAACGCTTCGGATAATCTCGATAGCATAGGAGAATACAGATGGATCGACTGAAGAACAAAGTTGCAATTATCACTGGCGGTGGTTCCGGCATTGGCCGGGCAAGTTGTTTACTGTTTGCTCGTGAAGGGGCAAAAGTTATTGTTGCAGATTACGTTGCCGACGGCGGGAATGAAACTGTCCAACAAATCAAAGCGGCAGGTGGAGAGGCGAGTTTTGTCCTGACGGATGTGTCAAAGTCGCAGGATGTACAGAACATGATTGCGACTACAGTGAAAACATACGGTCGCGTTGATATTCTTTTTAATAACGCGGGCATCGAAGGTCCCTCGGCGAAACTTGGCAATTACAAAGAAGAAGATTGGGATCGCGTCATGGCGATTGACCTGACGGCTGTATATCTAGGAATCAAATACGTGCTCCCCGAGATGATCAAACAGGGCGGTGGCGTGATTCTTAGTACGGCGTCGGTTGCTGGGCTAGTGGGATTTCCTGGCAGCGGCGCTTACGCAGCGGCGAAGGCTGGTGTTATCAACATGACACGTATGGTTGCGTTGGAATACGCTGACAAAAATATCCGGGTCAACTGTATTTGCCCAGGCATCATCGAGACCCCAATGGTGGACCGCGTGATAGGCAACCGACCGAAAGATCGAGTCGTTAAAGCTGAGCCGATCGGTCGTTTGGGGAGGCCGGAAGATATTGCGAACGCGGCACTCTTCCTGGCGAGTGAAGAGTCCTCGTTCGCGACTGGTGCGCCCTTCATTATCGACGGCGGCTACGTTGCACGTTGATCCTAAGGTCCGAAGGTCATAAGGTGTTCACGTCGTCGAGTCAGTGGGTCGAAGGTTGACCTTTGGACTTGGCGGTTGGTGGAGTAAGGAGGCGGCATGAAAGCAGTGTTTATGGTGTTCTTCTGGTGGCTCATGTTTGGCGGCTCGCACATTGTGCTTTCTTCTTCGTCCATGCGTCCCAAGTTGATTGCGCGTTTGGGCGAACGTCCTTTTTTGGGTGTGTACTCTCTTGTAGCTTTGGCAACGTTCATTCCACTCGTGATGTACTATGGCCATCATAAGCACGCAGGGCCGCACCTTTGGCGCACGTTTGGTCCATACTTAGTGGCTCGCGATCTTAATCTCGTGTTGATGGTGCTGGCGTTCGTGCTCTTGGTCTTAGGCTTAGCGTCTCGGCCGCCTAGTTCCATGATGTCTAGCGGCGCGCCGGAACCTTATGGCGTGACTCGTATTACTCGCCATCCGACGGTTGCCGCGATCTTTATTTTTGGTATTGCGCACTGTCTGATGAACGGATACCTCGCGGACCTCGTGTTTTTTGGCGGTTTCTCCGTGTTCGCATGGGTTGGAGCTAAGCACCAGGACGCGCGGAAAAGCGTAGATATTCCCGGATATGCCGAGTTTGCAAACACTACCTCCTTTGTTCCTTTCGGAGCAGTCTTCAACGGAGCACAACGTCTTAACTTTGGAGAGCTGCGTTGGTCACTCGTGCTGCTGGCCCTTGTGATATTCTACATCGTACGAGCCTATCATCCCCAGATTTTTGGCGGCGTGCTAATGACGCTTTAATCAAGAAGAAAGATGGGAAATAGCGCCATGAACGCGGAAACTCTCCAACACGCGTGGGAATGGCTGTTAAGTTTATCGAAGATTCAATTGATCTTGCTGGGCGCAGGCATGTCGCTTTTGGTCGCCATCAGTAAGATCATGCGATTTCTTTTCTTGCTCGGCTTGCTTGTCGTG
>CAZUFQ010000046.1:13280-15149 GCA_964618735.1 uncultured Enterobacteriaceae bacterium | reverse complement strand
AGTGAGTTCGGTCGCCAGGCGTGTCTTCCCGATCCCCGGCTCTCCCAGTAACACAACCGCACGCCCCTGCCCCGCGAGAGTCTCTTCGAGACTGGCGCGCAACGCATCCATCTCCCGCGCCCGCCCGACAAACACATCCCGCGCCAAGCGGTCTAACGGCGGCGTGACCGCGGAAGTCGGTCCTGCCTTCAGGGCTGTTCCGCACCGCCCGCAGAAGGCGGCGTCAACAGGATTCAGATAGCGACATGAGGGGCATGGGCTGTTCATTGCTGAGAGGAATAATACAGCCTTGCAGCATGGTCAAGCGTTCATCGAGGATAGTCGAAATGCGAGACAATCCCGTGCACAGGAGTTAAGCCCCTCAGCTCTCTTCTTGTGGCGTCGCCCTCCGTCGCTATAACGGCGGATGAAGAACAGCTGGGGACGCTGGCGCTTGTGTCTTTGATTGCGGCCAAACAAGGGAGGCGGCAATGGAGCCGCCGATCAGCATCGCAATAACAATGAGTGACAACCCAATCGGAATTTTGTACAGATCAACAACCATCATCTTGACGCCGACGAAGGCAAGCACGAAAGCCAGGCCGATTTTGAGATAATGGAACTGATGAATGATTCCCGCGAGCAGAAAATATAATGACCGCAGCCCGAGAATCGCGAAGATATTAGAGGTGTAGACAATGAAAGGATCCGCGGTTACCGCGAAAATAGCCGGGATGGAATCGACCGCGAACACCAGGTCCGTCACCTCAACCGCGAGCAAGACGACAAAAAGAGGGGTAGCGCACCAACGCCCCGCTTGGCGTACAAAGAAGCGCCCTCCATGATAGGTGGACACTGTCGGTACGAAGCGCATAAATAAACGAAAGAGTGGATTGCGCTCAGGATGGACCTCCGTGTCCTTCTGAAGGAACAGTTTTATGCCAGTGAAAAGCAAAAGCGCCCCAAACACGTACATGACCCAGTGGAACTTTTGCAGCAGCACGCCGCCGATCACGATAAACGCGGCCCGCATGAGCAGCGCCCCGAGGATGCCCCAGAACAAGACCTTGTGTTGCAGCGCGACAGGCACGGCAAAGTAGGAAAACAACACAACGAAGACAAAGATGTTGTCCACCGCGAGCGCTTTTTCGATCAGAAAACCAGTAAGAAACTCTAACCCTCGTTCAGGACCGAACCAGAAGTAAACGCCGAAGTTGAATACAAGCGCCAGACTGATCCAGACGACGCTCCAGGTCAGAGCCTCCTTCATGCGGACTTCATGCGCTTCGCGGTGAAAGACTCCAAGATCCAGGGCAAGGAGCGACAAAACGAATACCGTAAAGCCGATCCATAATCCTGGGGTTCCTATTGATTCAGCGGGCATGCGGGTTCCTCTGTAATAAAGGGATAAAGATATTAAATACTCAAAAACGAGGTCACGGCAACCTCGGGTTACGCGGCAACTCGTTGATATTGCCGCATCATCTCATGAAGACGGCGAATCCGCTCATCCATCGGCGGGTGCGTAGAAAAAAGATTCATCAGTCGACTGCCGCCAGTGAACGGATTCACGATAAATAGGCTCGCGGTTGCAGGTTGCTCAACCGTAGCAGGGAAAACCGCGACTCCGTAAGCAAGCTTTTCGAGAGCCCCAGCCAATGCTTGAGGATCACCGGAAATAGCCGCTCCGGTTTCATCCGCCATATATTCTCGCGCGCGAGAAATTCCCAACTGCACCAAGGTCGCCGCCAACGGGGCGACAAAGATGAGGAAAAGATTCCCAGCCGTTGAGCTTTCTTCTTCCTCTCGATCTTGGTTACTGCCTCCAAACAGTGAGGCAAAGCTGAGCGCATTGGCGATGTACCCCACTGCAGCGGCAATGACTGCCGC
>CAZUFQ010000046.1:9160-13180 GCA_964618735.1 uncultured Enterobacteriaceae bacterium | reverse complement strand
CGCCGGAGCTTGCTCAGGCGTCACTTCCTGAGCGCCATGCATCTTGAGGACGATCCGGTCCGAGAAGAAGTAAGCCCCTATATTCATCAACAGCGCCAGGGCGGTAAAGCCATAGAAATAACTCGATCCTAACACGCCGCCAAGACTTATAAGGAGGGCCGAGAGGACGCCGAGGAGAAAGAACGTTTTGAGTTGGTTTTTCATAGACATGCTCCTTTCTTGTCATTGCTTCTAACACTCGTATATAAAGACAATGTAATCCATAGACAAATAGATAATTTTTCTTCTAACTATAGAAAAATATATTGGATAAATTGTGGAATGGCTCAACTATCACCATCTTTTGTATTTCTGGACAGTCGCGCGTGAAGGCAGCGTCACGCGCGCGAGTGAACAACTGTATTTGTCGCAGCCGACTATCAGCGCGCAGATTCGCACTCTGGAGCGATCGCTTGGCGAAAAACTGTTCCTCAAGTCGGGTCGGAAGCTCATATTGACGGAAATTGGGCGCGTCGTCTTTCGCTACGCCGAGGAGATTTTTTCCTTGGGGCGAGAACTTACCGACACCGTAAAGGGTCGAACCTCAAGCCGATCGCCAAGCCGTCCAATGCGCTTCCTCGTGGGCATTGCGGATGTCGTTCCCAAACTCATTGCCTATCGCATCCTCGAACCGGCGCTACATCTTGCGGAGCCTATGTATATCGTTTGTAAAGAAGATAAACCGGATCGTCTCTTAGCCGAACTCGCCGTGCATGAGTTAGATCTCGTCTTGACTGATGCGCCCATTAGTCCGAACGTCAAGGTCAAGGCCTACAATCACCTGCTCGGAGAATGCGGCATCACCATTTTCGCTCCGCAGAAAAACGCTTCTGTCTACAAGCGCAAGTTTCCCCAATCGCTCAATGGGGCCCCTTTTCTCCTCCCTACGGAGAACACCTCTCTCCGTCGCTCCCTGGATCAGTGGTTCAACGCCCAAGACCTGCGTCCGGCGGTGATCGGCGAGTTTGAAGACAGCGCTCTTCTGAAAGCTTTCGCGCAAACCGGCCTGGGCCTTTTTGCAGCCCCCTCCGCCATCGAGGAGGAAGTGTGCAAACAACACGGAGTTCGCCCCATTGGACATATAGATGCGGTCCAGGAACGCTTTTACGCGATCTCAGTCGAACGGAAACTCAAACATCCAGCAGTCCTGGCAATTTCCGAAACCGCCCGGCAGAAATTGTTCCGTTAGTAAAAATATTGGGCCGGCAGATCGCAAGCGAGGAGCGTTGCCCATTTCGGTTTCCCTTGGTAGCTTACGCAGGTTGTAGAGAGAATGAAGGAGGGATTTATCATGTCCGGACTTGAAGGGGTGCGTGTTCTTGAACTCGGCCATATGGTTTCAGCTGCATACGCCGCCAAACTGATGGCCGACCTTGGCGCGGATGTTATTAAAATTGAAGAACCCCAGGGAGATAACGCCCGTCAACGTGGGCCTTTTCCTGGCGGCGCACCGCATCCCGAAAAAAGCGGACTCTTCCTTGCCCTGAACACCAACAAACGCAGCGTGACGCTTGATCTCCTACAGTCACAAGGACGAATGCAGCTCTATGATCTTGTGGAAGGTGCGGACATCGTCATCCACAATTACTCCCCCGCACAGATGACCGCTTTGGGTATCGCCTATGAGACGTTCCGTCAACGAAACCCGCGTCTGGTCATGTGCTCGATTACACCGTTCAGTCTCACCGGCCCGCATCGCAACTACCGCTCCTACGAAATCACGATGGCGCACGGTGGCGGTTGGGCGTGGCTCAGTCCCGGGGCGTCAGACCGCCCCGATTTGCCTCCGCTCAAAGCTTTCGGTCACCAAGCGGACTTTCAAGGCGCCCTGGCGGCTTCGGTTGTCACTTTGGGAGCATACTACCGCGCTCTAGATACCGGGGTTGGGGAACACATTGATCTCTCAGTCCAAGAATTCGTCGCTTCATTCCTGGAGCAAAATTTTGTGTATTACACCTATCAAGGCAAAGTCGCTTCACGATTGGGGCGACGACTCCTCTATCCTTGGGGCATT
This sequence comes from uncultured Enterobacteriaceae bacterium, assembly GCA_964618735.1. Lineage (GTDB taxonomy): Bacteria > Desulfobacterota > Binatia > Bin18 > Bin18 > SYOC01. The sequence goes on along the minus strand of CAZUFQ010000046.1, from coordinate 11,127 downwards.
TTCGAGTGTCAGGATGGCCTTATCTTTCTTGTCAATGTAGAACAAGACCAATGGCTCCGGTTAGTCGACTTGATGGGCAACCCCGAATGGGCGAGCTGGGAAATTTTTAAAGATCCGTTCATGCGCGCAGAAAACTGGGACGTCTTGAAACCGTACCTTGAAGAATGGATGAAACAGTGGAAAGTCGAGGAGCTGTGGCGTGTTGGCCAAGAACAACGCATTTGCTTTTCGCCAGTGTTCTCCATGCCGCAACTTGCCGCCCAAGAGCAACTTGGCGCCAGACGCTTCTTCGTCGAGGTCACGCACCCGCAAGCAGGTCAGCTCACGCACCTGGGCGCTCCCTATCAACTGGGCGAGGGATGGTTGAAAATTCACCGCCCGGCGCCCCAGCTTGGCGAACATAATGAAGAAATTTTGAAAGCTCCTCCTCGGAGCATCCAAGCTTCAACACTCGGCGCGCAACAGGCAACTCGCGGCGCGCGCTTGCCGCTCGACGGTATTCGCGTTATCGACTTCAGCTGGGCCTGGGCTGGGCCATTCTGCGCCATGCATCTTGCTCATCTCGGCGCCGAAGTCATTCGAGTCGAGTCCCAAGTGCGGCCAGACTTGGGTCGACGGGTGCCCATCTATCCCACGGGCATGCAACCGGGCCTGAATCGCTCTGGTTACTTCAACCAATGGCACCAGGGCAAGAAGAGCATCTTGCTGAACTTAAGCAAACGTGAATCCATTGACATTGTCAGAAAGCTGATTGCCCAAAGCGATGTTGTCGTGGAAAATTTTGCGACTGGCGTGATGGAGCATCTTGGCTTGGGATATGAAGAATTGAAGAAGCTCAAACCGGATATCATCATGGCTTCAATCTCCGGCTACGGCCACACAGGACCACAGAAAAGATACATGGGGTATGGACCGGCAATCGCACCGATGACCGGGTTGTCTTCGTTAACTGGTCATGTTGATGGTCCGCCGCAAGAGGTCGGCATTTCCTACGGCGACCCCAACGGCGGCATCGATGCCGCCTCCGCAATCTGCGGGGCGCTCGTGGCGCGAAAACTGACAGGGCAAGGTCAATATATCGATGTGTCGTTGTGGGAAGGCGTCGCCGCACTGATGCACGAAGGCTGGATGGAATACGTCATGAACGGCGTGCAACCGCCGCGCATGGGCAATCGCGATCCATTGATGTCTCCCCATAATTGCTTCCGCTGCGCCGGCGAAGACGAATGGGTCACTATCGCCTGCGGCGCGGAAACAGAGTGGCAGGCGCTCTGTAACGCCATCGGCCAAACTCAACTCGCAACCGACCCTCGCTTCCGCTCCGCGCAAGACCGCAAAGCTCACGAAGACGAGTTAGAAGCGATCATCAGCGCGTGGACGGTGACACAAGGGAAATGGGAGGTGACGCGGATCTTGCAGGCGGCGGGGGTCGCTGCGTTTCCGTCGATGAACAGCAAAGATCTGGCGGAAGATGCGCACATGAACGAACGCGGCTTCTTCTCCCGTCTCCAGCATGCTGAAGTTGGAGTGCAGACGCATACCGGCATTCCCTGGCGTTTGACGAATGCGCCGAACGGAGTCCGGTCCCCTGCCCCACTGCTTGGGGCAGACACGGACTCCGTCATGCGCAAACTGCTGGGATTCTCTAGCGAGACAATCGCCAGGTTGAAGGAAGAACAGGTGTTGTATTAAGCAAAGGAGGGTTGCGGAGAGGCATGGCGCCTGTTGGCGTTACGCTGGGGCTGGACGAGCGCACTCTTCCACCCATCCCGTCATTATTCCAACGGGGCAAGGAACATCCGAGGGCATTGCGCATGCCGGCGATTAAGGAGAACGGCTCCTGCGCCTGGGCGGAGGTCAGAACGCCGTTGTTCGCCAAGCCAGTGAGCTGAGTCTGGAGTTCTTGTAATTTGCTGCAGGCCACGCCAGTGTGTCCTCGCTTAATCGCCATGAGAATCTCTTGGAGA
>CAZUFQ010000046.1:3116-9150 GCA_964618735.1 uncultured Enterobacteriaceae bacterium | reverse complement strand
CACAGGCAGTTTGCTGTACGTGGGGCTTCCGCTGTTTGCCGCGCGGCTCGTCCAGTGTGTCGTCAGTTAATCGCGATGTGAATATCTTGGAGACGGAACTGCAAGTTGTTGGTTTGTGCAATGTTGAGAATATTCTCTTCCTGAAAAGCGGTGAAGTATTCTCCGAGCGCCATACTCATTTCTTGTAGCGAAAAAACATGGACCGTTAAGCTGCAAGAGCTTTGTTGATTTTCGTGGTCTGTGGCAGTGCAAGAGACCGGGGTCGTAGCCCCAATCCCGAACACAGACCCCGAAGCAGGACACTGAACGACAGGAGCGGGATCACAGCTATCCGTAGCGGTTGCGGAGATAGGAACGACGGCGCCGAGCGGGATCGTAGGATATGTCCAGACATTCGCCGGACACGAGATTGCTGGCGCGGTCGTATCCACAACTCGCACGCTGAGATAACCAAAAGCAATGTTGTTCCACGCATCGACTGCTTGACAGAATCCAGCAGTGAAGCCTAACGGAAAGGTATGAGATACCGAGCATTCCGGAAGGAGATTCGCTGAGCAATTATCGCTGACCTGCGGAACAATATCCGCCGTCGCGCCGCCTGCGCCATTGTTGCACTCGATAGTTTCTTGGCGGCTGATGACGGTAGGCGGGGTCTGGTCCACCAAATGCACGGTCGCTGTACAGGAGCTGGCCTGATTGTTCACACTGGAGACGCAAGAGAGCGTAACCGGCGTATCGCCTAAACCATAAGGACCTTGGGGTTGTTGTTGACAATTTAAAGACCCACCTAATGGATCGGTTGATCCGTCGTCGATCGACACATTTGTTCCTTGGCACTGGCCGTCTGCAGCAATTGTGACGTCCTTGCAGCGTATTTGTGGGCAGTTCGCTGGGACGGGGCTCGGGCTTGCAAACGGAACATTTTGCGCCTGGCCTGCTATTGGGTTCCCATTCACATCCATGCGGGTCACTGTCATCGTATCGCACGCGGTAATTGAGACATCAAGCAAGACGCCGCCTTGATGGACGTGATTATCGTCGGTGTTCCCCCGAGCTGCGCCACTAATGAAGGAAGGAATAAACTGTCTGCCATCTGGTCGACTCTGAGAGTTAGCCGGTTGATTGAACTGAGGATGCCATGAATCGTCATAGGCTGCATCGGTAGTGAGATGCGCATGACCGGTAAAAATGGCGATGACGTTATAATCCTTGATCACATTCCAATAGGCTGCTCTTTGTTCCTCCGTCCACCAGGCTTCTATAAGATTTCCGTTACTATCCTTCTTCCCGTCAGCACCGGTAGAGAATCCGTCAAATCCATAGTGATGGATGAGTACCACAGGACGTCCTTGCGCACCGACATAGGTCTCCAAGTCTTGCTTTAAGAAACTCAGGCTAGCGCCAGGGTCGAGGTTTTCGTAGTATCCAGGATCATCGCCAGGAAACAAATTGAGTTGCACGAAATGCACATCATGCCAGTCCCACGAATAGTGAGGATTCTCAACCTCCCTGGGGACTAGATACAGCGGGTTGGGATCATGAATGACAAATTTTCCTCCACTATTCGTTTGCCGGGTCGCACGTTTGCGGGAGGCGACGTCTCCGACAATATATTCGGGGCGGCGGCACTTGTCCCCAAGAAAATCACAGATGCTGAAAGAATCTGAATCTATGTAGCTTACGTCATGATTGCCGGCGCCATCAAAGAAGAAGCGCGAGAAGCCCGCGATCTCTTGTTTATAATGATCGAACTCTCGTTTTTGCCCGTTATGCACCAAATCCCCGGCGACCACAGCGCCGCGGATTTGCGAGTTCGCTTTTATCATGTTTACCATAGTGGTCAGCACAGTATCCGCATCTGAGCGGTCCTGAGGGTCACATCCAGCGACAGCATACGGATCGCAAGGAGGGTCATCGGTTGCGTCAAACTGTGGATCTCCGGTCACAAGAAATCTCACATCACGTGAGGCGGCATTGACGCCATACGGGACCTGTTTGATGAGGTCATTATTCAAGTCGCGGGATTCACAGTAGAAACCAAAGGGAGCGTTCTGAAGTAAAGGGTAGCGGTTCTCTTCAAAAAAATAGGCAGTTCCTCCGCCCATCAGCGGTAAGACGCAAACGAAAGTTTCGGCTTCCATTTGTAGTGTGATTTGTGTGGAGCGAGCGGTGGCGTCATCAGCGACGCCGGTGCAATCATCATTGTGATAGTCGCAAAGGACGGACCCGCCTGCGGGAATGTTATACGTGTGGCCATTCACCTTAGCCGTAATTTCTCGACCAGCCGTTCGGTTTACTAGGATGAAAGCCTGAGCGGATGGGGCCAACAGGAAGAAAAAACACCCGAGCAAAAAAGCACTGAGGCTGAAGATCGCGCTATTTGTCTGTTTCGTTGTTGATGTGTGCATTGTCCTTCTCCTTAGCGGGAAATTGCTTGTGCTCTGCTAAACGCAAGGCGCATGCCGGAGAAGAGCACCGGGCAAACCAGTGAATTTTCAGTGAATTTCTGTCAGAAAGAAGTGTAAGGAAGCAACGTAGTTATAACAGCCTGTTATGAGGTCATAGCAAACAGTTATAAATCATCGGCCTCACTTAAAGCTCAGCAAACTGCACTTACCGCAAGAGAAAAGAAGAAGGGATCCGGAGGAGGCCCTCTTACTCCCCCGGATTATAATCTAGAAGCGAATTGACGCTTATTGCGCCAACACGCTAATTTCCATGTTTGCCCTTCGTAACATCCGAGAGACGTGTTGCAGGAGGTTCATAAGAAGGACGGCGCGCACCTTTGGGTCTGAGTCGCTGAATTCATCAAACTTTGCACATGACAACGAACAGCACTCGACGTCGGTATCTGCCCGTACGTCAGCCGAACGAGGCAAACGATCGACAACCGCCAATTCCCCAAACACCATGCCCGCGGAGAGTGTCGAGAGACGCTTCACTTTCCCATTGGGCAATCCAATCGTGACGCTCACCTCTCCTTGCGCGTGGAAAAGTAAATATAATAATGAGCGCCATCAATTTTTCCTTTCGGCTCCGCCTCAATGAGTCCACACTTGCTTGAGGATCCGCAAGGCGTTTCCTCCCATGACCTTAACAATATCTTCATCCGCATACCCATGCTTCACTAGCCATCGGAGGATGTTCGGAAAATCTGCGGGATTCTCCAGGCCGTCCACATACGGGACCTCTTCATACTGCATGCCGCCAAGCACCTGGGAGATAGAGAAGAGTGCGGCATAGGCATGGTGCAGTCCCACATGATCGCCGAACATGGTGTCAGGGCCAAACCCTACGTGATCAATACCGAGGAGTTTCACGGCGTACTCAAAGTGCTCCATACACGACTCGATACTATGCCGAGGATGCCGCTCCGTGAGGGTCGTATGAGGGGCTGCCTCGATTCCGAGTACGCCCCCTTTCGCCGCCATGGCTTCAAGCACCTGATTAGGCTTGAGTCGCTGGGTGTTCCAGAGCATGCGTGCTCCAGCGTGAGAGATGACAATAGGGTGATCGCTGGCTTCGATAATGTCCAGGGTCGTTTGATCTCCACAATGCGCCGCATCGATCAACATGCCCAGCTTGTTCATCCTCTGTACCACTTGTCGACCGAATTGAGTGAGGCCGCCATCTTTGGCTTCCCGTAACCCGCTCCCTAGGGCATTAGCTTCACTATAGGCAATGCCCATACTGCGGACTCCAAACCCGTAGAGAACGTCAACACGATCCAGTTCGTTTTCGATGGGAGTGGCCGATTCGAGGGTCGGGACTAACGCCAGCCGTCCAGTTTCGTGAGCTGTAAGAATATCCCGCACCCCGTCACAAACGAGGATAAAGTCCTGGTGCGCCAAGTCGCACAGTCGCATGCCCAAGTCGTGCAGAATATCAGTCCACTTCCAGCCTGCGTGAGAAGTAATGGTGCAGAGACCATTCATCAAGTTGTCAAAGATGCAATCCAAGCCTGAGGCCGCCAACCCGGCGAATCCGGTGAAATCTCGTCCACGATGTTTCTGCTCGAAAATCTCATTGACATTTTCCGGTACAACTACCGGGTGGTCATGCATGGAGATAGCCAGGTGCTGGGCCAGCAGCGTCTGCACGCGCCGCTCTTCCGCGGGAGAGAGAGGAATCTGGCGCGAAGGCACGCGTCCGATTTCTTTTGCTAGTGGAAAGCTTTTATAATCGCGGTCTTTCTCCAAGTATTGATAGGACCGGTAGTCGTGGTACTGTTTGTTCGCTCCCATTGGTCTGCCTCCTTTAAGATTTGGCCAGTGATCACGCAGCCTATAACACTTTCGACATCATGCCGCCAATAGAGCTTTCATGAGTTCATGTGTTTCTAATTCTCCTTCGTCCGGCACCCGCCCACGCAGGAAAGGAAAATGCCGTGAGAAACTGATAACTGTCATGCCTACCACTTCTTCCGTTCTAGGGTCGAGTCGAAGCAAGAAATCGCTATCCAACTCAATCGTCTTTGCCCGACGCGGTTGATCAAAATAAAAATACATCACATCAGCCCCACGATCATACGAATAATGCAATTTCTTTCGTTTCCCTCCATCCTTCCTTTTCTCGTGACACTGTAGTCTGTCAGAACAAAATTACTACGTGTCATTTTTCCCACGCCCGACCATTTCATTTAATTACATGGGAGACCGACAAGCTTTCGTATGTACTTGTTCTGCTCTATTGCATCTTGCCGCCGGATCCCCTTCCGAAGCGTATCCAGAACTTCTTTCCGGTAGTCTTCAAGCTCTGGATGGTAGGTCACGATGTGACGCCAGCGCTCATCAGTGAGTTCGATCTGATTGCCGTAGCGGTCTCGTATCTTTGTAACCATACCCCTCCCGCCTTCCAACTCTCCTCCTTCAATTCTGCCTCTCACTTCCGATCCAACGCCCGGTATTGAATCGCCTCCGCCAAGTGCGCGCTGCTAATTTGGTCCTGACCCGCGAGATCAGCAATGGTGCGCGCGACTTTGAGAATGCGCGTATACGCGCGTGCGCTCAGACCTAAGCGAGTCATCGCACTCTCCAATAGTTTCTCTCCCGTCGCATTGGGTTGACAAAATTTACGAATGTCTTTGCTCGCCATTTGTGCATTGCAGTAGAACGTGCGACCCGAGAAGCGCTTGAGCTGCACTTCTCTGGCTTTGTTCACCCGCGTCCGAATGGTTGCGGAGTCTTCTCCCGCCTCTCGGTGACTCAACTCTTTATATTTGACCGCCGGCACTTCTACTTGGATATCGATGCGATCAAGTAAAGGACCAGAGATTTTTGCACGATACCGTTGCACTTGTTGCGGCGTGCAAGAACAGTCATGCTGTGGGTCGCCGAGAAATCCACACAGACATGGATTCATCGCAGACACGAGCATGATGCTGGCTGGATAGGTAATAGAGCCCACTGCACGAGAGATCGTCACCTTGGCGTCTTCGAGCGGTTGCCGCAACACCTCCAAAACGTTTTTACGAAATTCAGGCAATTCGTCGAGAAACAATACGCCATGATGGGCTAGAGAAACTTCGCCAGGTTTGGGAATAGCGCCGCCTCCGATCAGTCCAGCATCAGAAATAGTGTGGTGTGGAGCCCGAAACGGCCGCGTCGCGACCAGAGCACGCCCATCCATAAGCCCAGCCACGCTGTGCACTTTAGTGGCGTCCAACGCCTCGGCCAGCGTCATATCAGGCAGAATTGTCGGCAAGCGCCGGGCGAGCATGGTCTTGCCTGCGCCTGGGGGACCAGCTAGCAGCACAGTATGGTATCAATACCACTACATTTCATTCTCTCAATAAATTTCCCTTTACCTGGGCTACTACTCTTGGGGAAAAGTAGGCAACGCTACAGTAAAAGTTGAAGTGGAAGGAAGGACCGATCAAGATATCGTGAGTATTAGGTTCAGGAAGACATTGAGGAGTGAAACGAGACTCACCACAAAGAAGAATCCTGATAGAATCGTCAGAGCCTGGGAAGGTGCCGTTGTTGCGACATAGTGATTGTTGCTCTTTTCAAAAATGAGAGATAGGGATAGCAAG
>CAZUFQ010000046.1:0-3106 GCA_964618735.1 uncultured Enterobacteriaceae bacterium | reverse complement strand
AGCAAGGTCCTTTTCTTACTTTTTTCTCGCTAGTAACTTCACGGCAACACGATTCTCATCCCTCGGACCGACAGTTCTTTCTTGATAAATTTTCATCTCGAAATCGTCCTTGAATAGCTCATTCAACAGACCTGGCTGTGGCAGTCCTAAATAGTTGCCACCTTGTCCACCAATAGTTTCGATCAATAAATATCCACCCGATTTGAGAGCGCGGCAATAGAGCAGGAATTGACTGGTTATTGGATAATGGACACAAATTATTGCGCCCGCAGTCTCTTCTTTGAAAATCCATGGGTCATTGACTAGGTCCAGATGGGAATACGTTACTTTCTTTCGTAACCCGGTTTCTGAGAAAAGACTTTGCCGTAATAAATCGAACTTTCCCCTGTCCCGATCAATACAAATAACTTCTGCCCCAAACGTTGCGAGATAAAAGGCATTCCGGCCAGACCCCCCAGCAATGTCCAGTATCGGGCCATCACTCGTCTTCGCTATTACAGGAGCATATTTCTTAACGAACGCGGATGGCGAAAGGAGTGCAAAAAGGGTGTTCACCTTTGGTCAAACAAATGCCCTAATATGTTGACTATGTTTATATTGTTTCGCGGACAGAAATAACCCGCCACACTCATGCATTTTTGAGCATTTCTGACACTCATCCACATACTCATTTTTCCAATCACTGATGGATTTCCGATAGGCACGCATGATGTCGTCGTTCACGAGGCAGCGCTGGTGATTATAGACCGAAACATTCATCCGGTAGGATGCTAATAATCCAACTGCTTGGCTGAGCGTGTCCTTATACTCATAGGGATCAATCCACAGATTATCGAGATTTGCTCTTGTAAACCCTGTGATCTCTAGACCCATGAGCGCCACATGGTCCACAAATAACAGATTCCTAGCAATGAATTCGCAGAGCTGGACAAGGCGGTCAATGGTTTGTTGATGAATCACCACCCGAATCTCAACCCTTTGCTCCAAGCTCTTGAGGTTCAAGATCCCTCGTATTGTTTCGTTAAAGGCATTGACACTCTGGACGACATAATCATGGCGCACGGGATCATCAGAATAGATCGGAATTCCTACCATCATGTCGGTATGCTTGACCTGCGCATACTTCCTTGCAAACTCCATCTGGTGGAAGGCGCGGCCATTCGTCAAAATATGGATCGCTGTTCGTGGTAAATACGATTGTGTGAGATGCAGGAGGTCGATAAAGCGCTCTCCATATAGGGTAGGCTCGCCTCCGGTAAACCCCAGCTCAACCGTATCTTGCGGAAGCAATTTTATGACTTCCTTCGCTTCTTCTAGTAGCCACGAGTCGTCCCTCTTCTTGGGCGGCTGCGAACACATGAGGCAATAGTGATTACACTGCTCTGTCAACAACAGAGAGTTATGCCTTGATGCTTTTCTAAACAACACGCGGAATGAACCGTCAGCCAAATTGATACGAACAACATCACCTTCCCCTAGATAGTATAGGTCTGCTGGAAGGAGAAAATGATGGGAACACTCTGGGAGCTGAGAAGGGAGGGTTTTGTGAAAGACGACTTTGAACCCTGGTGGACTTGTCCCATCAGAGAGCAGCCCCTTTTGCATGGCGAGTACCGTTGGTAAGTCCGGGTTCGTGGTTAGCGACAGGACGAGACTGCCTGATGCACATGGCGAGAGAGGTTGTAATTTTCCACGAAGTTGAATCATGTCCGATTCGCCCACCGCGCAAAGAGGTTCTTCACAAAGGGATCGGATTCCATCAGCTCGATCAAGTATTTGAAGATCGTCATATTGCGCTTACAAAAGTCCGAGGCCGGTTTTCTTGCAACGTAATCTCTGGTCGTGGCGTAGTGATAGACCGGATCGGCTCCACAAAAGGGCTCATACGCGCAATCGGTACACATCGGCACACTCAGGGTAAAAGACTCCTCTAGCGGGTACAGCAGGGCATCGGATGTGAGGAGTTCCTCATAGGAGTGCTCAAGGACATTCCCGAGCTTGAAGGTGTGATCTCCCATCTCCGCCAACATCCGACTCTCATCAGAGGCATACATAGCGCCATTGTAGTTATAGACGATCCCCGCAATCGCAATGCCTGAGGGATTCATGAGGTCAACAAAGCCCGGGTCTTGGCTCGTCAACATCTTCGCGAGAATCGTCGAAGCGTAATACTCTTGGAATACAATGCCCTTCTTGTTGATCTCGATAATGTAGTTAAGCCCCTCCTTATAAAACTCCAGCCATTCCTCCACCGTGTAGGAGCGATAACTCTTCGTCTTAATGGCAAAGCCATACGGGGAAAGGGGCCGGAGAAAAATACCCCCGAACTCAAGCCGTATATACTCATTAATGATGTCTCGCACGCGGGTCAGGCTGTCTTGCGTGGTGGTCATAATCGCGGAGACTTGATCTTTCCCTAGTACGTCCCGGACCAGTGCGATTCCTTGCGTCGCCCGTTCATAACTATCTTTCCCTGGTCTGGGGCGGTTTTTGTTGTGTAAATCTTGTGGTCCATCCAAGGAGGTCGAGATATGAATATGATGGTCTTTGCAGAATGCTAATATGTCGCGGTTGACGAGCGCTAAGTTTGTAGCGATGACAAAATCGAGCAGTTTCTTTGCGGTGGTATTTCTCGCTTCTGCTGAGAGAACAATCTGCTGAATCCGCTCAAAATTTAAGAGTGGCTCTCCTCCCTGAAATTCGATCTTGATGGCGTGAGAAGGAGAGCGGAACACAAGGTCTAGGGACTTTTCTGCAATCTCTGGGGTCATATCAAAAGCAGTCTTATCTTCTGATTGACGTGAGACTTGGCAGTAGGGACAGCTATGCTCACAGCGCAAACTGACAACAAAGAGATGTAACCCTGTGAACTCAGCTAAACGGCTATATTTTGTTCTTACTTTGAGAGCGAGCAGTTCAGGAGCAATCGTATTATGGGTATCTAGCAAGAACTGCTTTGCTCTCAAGTTGATATAATCAGGATCGTCAGATTCGAGCTGATGAGCGACAAAGACTTTAAGCTTTTGCTTCTCCAGCGTATGAAATTCGCCAGCCAGATTGGTCAGCAAGTATTTTTGGGGATTCAGTTCTGAAAATCGAAAGGGCA
>CAZUFQ010000045.1:0-15443 GCA_964618735.1 uncultured Enterobacteriaceae bacterium | reverse complement strand
GCACCTCAGGATCCGGGCAGCCGGCGTAAATTGGTCCAAAGATGTCGTGCACGTCCCCTACCGTGCAGTAATGCTGCTCGATCCAGGTGCGGATCTGGGCGCGAGAGAGTTCGCCTTTGAGGTAACGCTGAACCCAGGGATGGTCTCGATAGGACTTACGCTGCTCAAGCATCCCCCTCAATGTTTGTGTCAACTCAATAGGTGTGAGAGCCATAGTGTTTTCCTCCTCACATATGAGATTGAGTCATTTTTTCATTGGGTCATTGTTGTATTGATTCATTACCAAACTACTTTCCTTTTCTCCTATGAGGCAGTCCCCCATACTTCTTCCGCCACCTTGACCACGAGCCCCAATTTCGCCTTCTCGTCATCGACGGTGATTTTATTACCATACATCTCGCTCGCAAACCCGCACTGTGGGCTCAGGCACAAGTTTTCCAGGGGCACGTACTTACTGGCCTCGTCGATACGGCGCTTCAACGCGTCTGGGTTCTCCAGCTGCGGCGTTTTGGTCGTGATCAATCCCAGCACGATCTTTTTATCCTTGGGCACAAAGCGGAGCGGCGCGAAGTCGCCGGCCCGAGGACTATCGTACTCCAGAAAGAAACCGTCTACATCAAATGCGTTGAAGAGCACTTCGGCTACCGGCTCGTAGCCGCCTTCGGCCACCCACGAGCTTTGATAATTGCCCCGACACAGGTGCATGCATACCGTCATCTCTGGTTTGAGGCCGGCGATCGCTTGGTTGATGAGCTTGGCGTAAATCTCCGGCAGCTTATCCGGGTCCTCGCCGATCTTGACCGTGTTTTCGCGTAGGCGCGGATCGCATAAGAACGCCAAGTTAGTATCATCGATTTGCACGTATGCGCCGCTAAGACGTTTCAGCTCCTGAAACTCGTCGTTGTACACGCGTGCGAGGTCGTTGAAGAAGGTCTCCATCTCTGGATAGGCCGTTCTGTCTATCGCATTGCGTCCGCCGCGGAAATGCACAAGGGTTGGCGAAGGAACACAGAGTTTTGCCGCGCGGCTGACGATCGATTTGAGAAACGCAAAACTCGTCGTGGTAATACCGCGGGAGCGGCCAAGCTTGCTTTTGACGACTGCTTTGGGCGGTGCGTATTCGACGTCGCCTTGGGCATTGTGAAATTTTATCGGGAGACCGCCCTCAATCGCGACCCCATCGATCGCCTCAATAAAATCTACCCACCAGTGATCGCGTCGAAAGTCACCGTCGGTAACACCGTGCAGGCCGATCTCCTCCTGCATCTTCACGACCTCGCGGATCGCTTCGTCTTCCAAAGCTTTGAGCGCGTTGATAGACAGTTCACCCTTTTTCATCTTCTCGCGCGCCTCTACCAGTCTCTTGGGACGCAGCAGGCTGCCAACGTGATCGGCTCGGAAAGGCGGTTTGTTGTGATTAGCCATATCCTTATCCTCATACCTGTGGAGTTTGTGAACCTGCTGATCCTCTTCGTCGTAGCAGTTCGTCATCCCTCTGAGGAAGCCAGATTCCTCTTGTGGCGCTTGCTATTCAGTCGCTTCACGCAGTGAGACAACTGTAGGAGCGCCGCTCAGCGCAACCGGTTTTGCCGACACTAATAGACCGAGGATCAGACTACAGCCCACTCCTAACGCTGCAACTAAGTAAAATGGAAGCGTCCAGCTCCCTGTCTGGGCGACGATGATCCCAGCTGTTAACGGCCCAAAAATACCGGCACAGTTGCCCGCCATGTTCATGACGCCAGAAATAGCCCCGACCGCTTGCGGGTCCAGCTCAAGCGGCAATGACCAAAACCCGGCAACTGAAAGTGAGAGGGTGAAATAGAAACAGACGAACAAGACAACAGCGAGAGAGATCGATGGTGTGGTGACGGCTGCCAACAGGAATGGCAACGAGAGCCCGATACAGAGGCCGGGAATACGGGCCCGAGCGCTCCGCACCTTCCACCCGGTTTTCAGGAGGTAATCAGAAAGGACCCCGCCGCTGATGATGCCGAGGAAACTGGCCCCGGTCGGCAGCATGCCCACGAGCCCCATATGCATACGCGACAATCCGCGAGCCTCCACCAAATAGGTAGGAAACCACAAGATGAAGACCCACGCGATAAAACCAAACAGCATGTAGCTGAGGCACAGACACAGCACTGAGGACGACTTCAGAATCGATCGGACTGAGGTCGACGCCTGTGTCTCTACCGGCGCACGCCCTCGCTCGATTTCCTGGAGTTCCTCTGCCTTCACTGCCGCATGCTCACGCGGCGTATCAGTGGCGTAAGACAACCAAAGGAGCACCCACAAGAGACCAATAGCCGCATTCACAACAAATACCGCCTCCCAGGAAAAATGCTCGATAATCCAGGCTGTTGACGGATAAGCAAGCATCTGTCCGAGCGCAGCCCCAGAGATGCCAATGGTTTGCGCTCGACTGAACTCATGACGCGGCGTCCAGCGGGCGTTGAGGGAAGTCAACGACGGCAAGCTAGCAGATTCACACGCTCCGACCAGAAAACGGAAGACAAGCAAGAGAAACAACGCCTGTTGCCCCAAAGGAGTGAGCGCGGTAAACAGCGAAAAGCCGACGCAAGAAAACGCCAGCACTTTCCGCGGACTCCAGCGGTCCGCCAGCACCCCCCCAGGAAACTGCAAGAGCGCATATCCAATGAGAAAGGCCGAGAAGACCATCCCAAACTGGGCTTTGTCCCAGCCAGTCATGCGCATGATGTCCGGCGCCGCCACGGAAATGTTCACGCGATCGATATAGTTGATCATGGTGCCCAGAGTGAGCAAGCCGACGATTTTATAACGTACTGGCCATGCCATTTTTGGTCCCTCTTGCAACGATTCCCTCGCTACAGCCCTCTCCCACAAATATGAGCATGCAGCTCCTTATGGAAGGCGCGTTCCTTTCCTTTACTCCTGTTGTCCCCGTTTCAGCAAGAGACGCCTTGCCGCAAAAAAGAGCAAGCGAAAGACCGCGCCTCTTGACGATAGCGCATAAGGTGGTAGAGGGAAGGAGTATATCCGGATGGACACCTGCGGTCGGGACGAAGAGTTTCATGAGCCCCTGGGCTGGAGGGCCCCATTGCCATGACAGGTCGGTCTTATCTCGGTGTTTCCTTCCCCCAGCGAGCCGTGCTGCTCTGTCGCCTTCGTGTATTTGTTGCTCTGTCGTCAACACATTCCAACCCAAAAAGGAGGGTTCGTTATGGCGGAGTTCGATACCATTATTAAAGGCGGTACGATTGTCGATGGGACACTGCTCCCACCCTATAAAGCCGACGTCGGCATCAAGGGAGGTGTAATCGTCAAAATTGGTCACCTCAAAAGCAGCGATGCCAAACAGGTGCTCGATGCAAGCGGGCTGATTGTCGCTCCGGGCGTGATCGACCTGCATTGTCACTACGACGCTCCAATCCACTGGGATCCCTCGTGCTCTATCGGCAGCTGGCACGGAGTGACCTCGGTCACCAATGGCAACTGTGGGTTTGGCTTTGCGCCCGTGCGTCACAAGGACGCCGACCGTTCGATGTGGTCGATGGAGCGCAATGAAGCGATTCCTTATGAGGCGATGAAAGCGACCATGCCATTTACCTGGGAAACCTTCCCGCAATGGATGGATCACATTGATCGGCTGCCCAAAGGCGTCAACATGATCCAGCTTGTTCCAGTCACCCCGCTGGTCAGTTACGTCATGGGCGGATGGGATCAAGCGAAGAGCCGCCAACCAAATGAAAAAGAGATGGCGGAAATCATCCAAGTGCTGGATGAGGCCATGGCGTCAGGCGCGAACGGCTGGGCAGCGCAGCGTCTCACAGGCTATGGCGCGTCCGTGCAGCGGGACTACGATGGGACGCTCATGGTCTCGGATATTATGTCTGATGAATTCTATCTGAACCTGGCCAGAGCGATGAGCAAGCATGACCGCGGCACAATTCAATTTGCACAGGTGTCAGGTGCTATCGATGAAGGCGTCGAAGGTCCTCGGCGAGATATGGATTTTGGCGGACAGCTTGCCCAGGCAAGCAACAAACCGTTGATCTTCAACGCCATCGCGGCGATCGACGATCGACCCCAAGTGTTCCGCACCATGCTGAGCGTGGTGGACGAATACAACAAAAAGGGCGTGCCTTTGGTAGGGCACGCGGTGACGATCCGCGCCAATTTCCGCTTCTCTTTCATCGATCAGTGGAATCTATTCGATAATGTAGACTCATGGCGCGAAGCAACGCTTGGCTCCCCAGAAGAACGCACCACGAAACTGAATAACGCTGCGCTGCGGCAAGCGATGAAGGCCGAGTATGATCGCAGCAAACAACCGAAGGTGCTGGGCGACATTGCCGAATTTGTGTGTCGCAAGATCTCCCGCGATGATTTACGCAGCAAATACCAAGATCGGTCGGTGCGAGAGATCGCGCAAGCAGAAAACAAACACGTCATTGACGCACTGTTGGATGTCTCGGCGGCGGACAATTGGAAGACGCAGTGGTTGACCCCAACCCGAAATCAGAATCCTGACAACTGCAAAGAGATGCTCAGCCATCGGACGGTAGCCGGCTTCTCGGATGGCGGGGCGCACACCAAGTTCCAGAACCTGGGGTCCTATCCCACCGATCTGTTGACCTGGATGGTGCGAGACACCGAAAAGATCACATTGGAGCAAGCCCATTATCACTTGAGCTATATGCCGGCCTGGGTAGCAGGATTCAAAGATCGCGGCTGTCTGCGGGAAGGGATGGCCGCAGATATTCTGGTCTATGATCTAGCGAAGTTAGCGATTAAGGACCCGGAGTTTGTGTACGACGTGCCGCCGGATAATGGGTCACGTTTGGTGCAGCGACCAGAAGGCTATCGTTGGATCATGGTCAACGGGCAAGTCACCTTCGAGAACGCGAAAGAGACCGGCGTCTACTCGGGCAAGTTGCTGCGTTGCAGTTAAGCGAGGCAGACACAACAGGCGCTCCGTATCCTCGTGCCCAGGCAGAGCCTGGGCACGAGAAGAATACTGTCATTGCGAGTCACCCAGAGTGCTATGCACCCAACACACGAACAGAAACAGCCGCAGCGCGGCGCCTGAAGGTAGCCCGGCCTTTGAAGGCCGGGTGCAAAACCATGGGCCGCCCTTCGCGTCACGTCGTGACGCGGTGACGGTGGGGGCCATAGACCCAGGCCGTAAACGACCTGGCTACCTTCGTCCGTCCCTCCGGGACGAAGAGGGCTGAACAGGTCCATTTTGTTTCTGAGCAGGAGTCCTTCGACTTCGCTGCGCTTTGCTTAGGACAGGCTCCACGACGAAGCAATCTCTGTGTTCGGGCAAAGATTACTTCGTTTCACTCGCAATGACACCCCGACTTTATGCCATGCCGTCGAGCAGGGGCTCAGCTCCCCTGCTTTTTCTTCCCCTCAGTTTTCTGCTAGAGTGCTCCTCTTCATGCAGGTATCGCGCGAGACACGAGCGTTTCTGCTGCTGACACTAGTGACAATGGTGTGGGCCGGATTGATGCCGACTGGCAAGATTGCTTTGCGCGGCGTGCCGCCGATGACGATTGCAGCAATCCGCATGGTGATCGGCTCATCGTTGCTGTCACTGTATCTACGGCGTGATTCACGTCCGATTCCGTGGAGCCCTCGACTAGTCGCCGGCATCTTTGCCCTTGGCTTTTGCGGATACTTGGTGAGCACAGGCGGCAGCTATTACGGGTTACGGCTGACCACCGTCACCAATGCAGCGTTACTCAACGCCGCCTCACCCGTCTCGCTCGCGTTGCTTTCTGTCGTGATTCTCAAGGAACGCTTACCGAGCCGCTCAGTCGTCGGCATCCTGCTTTCTGTTATCGGCGTGGCGGTTATTATCACTCGCGGCTCGTGGGAAGTTGTCTCTCACAGTCAATACAATCGCGGTGATATCATCCTCCTCAGCACGCAACTGAGTTGGAGCCTCTACTCCATTTATGGAAGGAGGCTGATGGAATATGTCTCGCCGTTGGCGGCGACAACTTTCACCTATATGGCAGGCGGATTCTGGTTGATTTTAGGAAGTTGCTTCTTCGAACGTGACCAATGGCACTTCGCGGATGTTTCCTGGGCGTCCTGGGCGGCAATCGCCTATCAGAGCACGCTAGGATCGTTTGCTCACTTCTGGTTCTATGACGCTATTGCTGTGGTGGGACCAAGCCGCGCAGGTATATTTCTTAACCTTGTTCCGGTCATGGCGATCGGCATTGCCTATTTCATTTTGGGCGAGCCTGTTACATCCTCTCATCTTATTGGCGGCGCCATTGTGATCAGCGGCATTCTCGTCGCGACGCGGAGATAAATCCGCTTACATCACCCATCGTTCAATGCATCACCGATGCGGGGCGGGCTGCTCCAACGCGTTCGGATTCCTCCGCAAACAAAGGCTGCGCTGATACACCCAATGCCATGATGACTGCAGCCACAACGATACAGCCAGCGGCAGTATAAAACGGCAACGCCCAGTTGCCCGTCGCTGTCACCTGGTAGCCCGCAAACATAGAGGCAACCACGCCGGCCAGGCTGCCAAAAGTGCTCATGCATCCCCAAATGGCGCCGATATGGCGAGGACTCATCTCGGTTGGGAGACTCATAAACCCACCCAAAGCTGTATCGTTAAAAAGCCGAGCGCACATGAGCAAGGCAACGCAGAGCCCTCCGGATTCAACACTCACTCCAAGCACCATGAACGGAACACCAAGCAACATGCTGATCAGAGGGAGGGTTTTTCGGGCGCGGTCGGCGCTGTGGCCCTGACGTAAGATTCGGTCGGAGAGCCAACCGCCAGCGACCGTTCCTACGAGTGCAGCGCCGGTGATAGCCCCGCCCCAAAGGCCCATCTCGCCCACCGAAAATCCTCGCCCACGCACAAGATACGAAGGCAGCCAGGACGCCATCAGCCACATGTTGTACACCCAGAGCGTGTAGGAGAAGGCCAAGGCCCACACACGAGGCGAGCGCCACACCTCGCCCCATCCATCGTGTTTTGTTGCTGGTTTTACCCGCTCACTCTGAATATAAGCAAGTTCCGCGGGAGTCACGGCTGGGTGTTCCTCCGGTCGACTCGCAGCAAGCCCTAGCCAGAGAAACGCCCAGACAATACCGATACCGCCACATAAGTAGAACACCCACGGCCAACCAAATTCCAGGGTAATCGCCGTCACCAAAGGATAACCAATCATGATGCCGCCGTTGAGTGCTGCTGGAATCACCGTCTGCGCCCGCGCCAACTCGTGCCGCGGCACCCAAGCAGCGTTCGCAGCGCTCATCGCCGGCACAATCGGAGCCTCAAACCCACCGACGAAATAACGCAAGGTGAGCATCAACGGAAAGCCAGCCGCGCCCAGCGGCGTCAGGAGCGTCGCCACCGACCAGCCGAGACACAGCCAAGGAATCAACCGACCGCCAAATCGATCGGTCAAATAGCCTCCGGGGAGTTGAATGGTCAGATATCCGCAGAGAAACGCAGAGAAGATCACGCCGAACTGCGCTTCATTCCACCCCAGTTCGCGAATCATGACCGGCGCGGCAATAGAAATGTTCGCGCGATCAATATGGTTGATCAGGGCCAACAAGAAAATAAGACCGACAATGCGGTAACGGACTGGCCCAAACATGTCCCCTCCTTACCTATGGCAGCCAAAGCGTGACGCTCAGAATCTTCCCGCCTCTACCATGGATTTAGCAAATGGACAACCTGATACGAGCAGAGGTATGTGGTTCAGTTTGGTCTTTGTAGGGGCGTAGCATGCTACGCCCCTACGGAAAACACGACGCCATCGTTATAAGGCAGGGAACCAAAGGCCAAGAAACTGCACTACTACCCGAGTAGACGAGTAGCTCTCTTCTCGGACCCGGGAGCGTTATGCTATGACAGTGCTCATAACGATTGTCAATCGTAAATTCATAGGAGGGCGTTTTATGCCAATTAAAGTTGTTGAATTGCACCACCACGGTATTCGCATCGGCACGAGCCCGGAGGATGTGGAGAAGGCTAAGAACTTCTACACCGATGTGCTTGGACTTCATACTGATTCCCACCGGCCTAATATCCCTACAATCCCCGGCTTCTGGATGTATATTGGCCAGGGAGAACGGACCACACAGATTCACCTCATGGGCGTTAACGGCGGCAAGTCGCCAATGGCGCGCAGCGAGAAAGAAGATCCTACGCTCCCGCATGTCGCTCTCGCTGTGGAAAACATCGTCGAGGCCAAAGAAGAACTAGAAAAACGCGGCATTTGGCACTGGCAGATTAAAGGGCTCGTTGGCCCGAACTCCGATCAGGTCTTTGTCCAGGATCCTTTTGGCAACGTCATCGAACTCCATCAGATCGGCTCATGCACGTGTAACAAGATTGCACTGCAATAGTCCGCTCGCTACGCTCGCTCTACAGCGGATGGCTCACTCGCTCCGCTCGTTCTATGGCAGATGGCTCGTTCGCTGCGCTCACTCTATAGCAAGGCATGCTTCTCTTATAAGCCATATGCTATAGAGCGAAGCGAGCTATAGAGCGACCGTAGGGAGCGAGCCATCCGCTCTCTGCTAAACAATAGGAGTTCTCATGTCCGACACCTACACGCAACGTTTACTTTCCTCAGATTCGCATATTGTCGAGCCGGCGGACCTCTGGACCACTCGTATGGACAAGAAGTGGCGAGACAAAGCGCCGCGGATTGAAGCTCTTGATGAGTCTGGAGACTACATCGTCATTGATGGGCTCCATCCCCGTCCGCTGGCGTTTGAAGGTCCCATGCAGGATCTCAAGGCGCAAGGGATGGAGATTCCCACCCCGAAAGGCTACCGCTATTCCGACAACCGCCCTGGCACTTGGGATCCCCATGAACGCTTGAAAGACCAAGATATCGACGGCGTTTCAGGCGAGATCATTTATCCTGGCGTGGGCCTCACGCTCGTACGAGCGCCTGATCCGGAATACTTATATGCCTGCTGTCGAGTCTACAACGATTGGCTCGCAGAATTTTGTAAACCGTACCCTGATCGACTCAAGGGGGTCGGCATGTTGCCGTGCCGCGGCCCCATCGAATGGGCAATCGCGGAAACCGAGCGCTGCGCCAAGTTGGGCCTGGTCAGTGTGATGCTGCCGGCGTGGGTCGATGATCGTCCCTACAACTTGCCGGACTGGGACCCGTTATGGGCGGCCATGCAAGATATGGGAGTAGTCGCCAGCATGCACATTGGCGGGCGCGACCCATTCGGTCGCGCGCACGGTCCAGGTGCGGGCGGCATCATTATTGGTCTTGTCAAATTTGAAATGAATGACACGCTGCAACGCTTGATTTGGGGCGGGGCTCCGGTGCGGTTCCCTAAACTCAGATGGGCGTTGGTTGAAAGCGGCATCGGCTGGATCGGCGCGGTATTAGAGTTCATGGATCATTGGTGGCAAGACCACAAGGGTTGGATGCAGCCGCGCCTTCCGGAAACGCCGAGCGAGTATTTCCGTCGCCAATTTTACGCCACGTTTGAGGACGATCGCGCCGGCGTGCTGACGCGTGAAATCATGGGCGCGAGCAACCTCATGTGGGGGTCGGACTATCCGCACACGGAAGGCGTGTGGCCTTTCTCGCGCAAGAAAGTCGCGAGCAACTTCGCCTCCATTCCCGAAAGTGAAACGCGCAAGATCGTGCACGACAACTGCGCTCAACTGTACGGGTTTCCGACGGCGTAAGCAGGACTGAGTAACGAGTACTGAAGACTGAGTAAAGCAAGGTGGGCAAAAAGACGGCGTTGCCCACCGCCAAAAATCTCAATCTCGCAATTATGCATAGCCAACATCTACCAATGACCTGGGAAGAATTCCAGCTCATGCCGATGAAGCTCGGCTGGAAGCATGAGTATTGGGATGGGCAGGCGCATATCTCTCCACGCTGGCAAGCTGTCACGGCGACGTGCCCCGTGCAGCTACGCCCTGTTCATACTCCCTGCACGATACGACCAGTCACTAAACAAGATGAGCAGCAGCTCATTACTGGATATGTAGAAGCGTTTCGCGACGCCTTTGATTTCTGTGATTGGGATCTAGAAAAGATCCAAACGGCGGCAAAGGACGACATTCAGGATATATTGTCTGAGCAGCGAGGACAGTTCCTTGCTGCTTCGCGGATCGCCGTGGAGACGCCATCCGTCGCCGATAAAGAAAACATTGTTGGGGCGGCCTTGATCACAGAAAGCAAGGGGCGACCCCCGTTGCTAGACATCTTGTTCATCGTCCCGCGCTGGCACAGAAAAGGAATCGCCACTGCTCTCGTGTCGGCGGTGAGCAACGCCCTTTACTCGTCGCAAGTGGAAACGCTGGAAAGCCGATATTTCCTCGGCAACGAAGAGAGTCGATCCTGGCATCAACGCTTTGGCTTCACGGAAGAACCGGACTTGTTGGTGGCCAACACCTATTATCACCACGCACAACGTGAGCTGCGACGACGGGAAATGCTTGGCGATTTCTCCGAAAAAGACCGGGCGAAACTCCATATCGAGCGAGACTACTGGCGCTCCCAAGTGCAAGCACTAGAGCAGGTTGCCCGCGAACAGGGAATGGAGGCCGTGCTCCCTGCCCTGCGGCGCTAAAGAAAAAAGACAAGGATTGTAAAATATCGCGTCCTCGTGCCCAGGCTCTGCCTGGGCACGAAAAGAAATTCTCATACCGCTCAAACCAGCTTTCCTCACGTCTTGCGCTGCTTCGCTTGTTGGTACAATTCGGCTCTCCCCTGCAATAAATCTCCCCAATTCAGCTCCTCCTCAGCGGGCCCCTGTCCGGCAACAAAGCGGTAACTCGCCTGGACATAAGTGTCGATTCGCTCCTCATCCATCAATGCATGTTCACTGAGATCCAAGTATTCACGCATAGCAAAGTCGCCCCCGCCCGGATGAAACACGTCGCCATCGCCTTGAGCGCGGGCTTGGCGGAGCTGCACGGCGGGCAGTTTAAGCGCAAGCGACGAGCCTAAGAGGATAGCAAAGGGTCTCCCGACCACGTAATAACACAGGCCGCCAAACATGGGCTTCACCGTCACATCGCGCAGGCTCAGTCGAGCTACGGCCTCATCCAAAACACCTTGATGCAATGGCGCAGGACGGCGGGTGCGCACGGTCTTTTTCTTCTCTGATTCACCCTTGCGATTGGCCATATCTTTTTTTTAACATGAGCTGTGGCTCTGTTGCATCCTCTCCTCTGCTTATGTCACTATGGGCAAAGATTTTTTCCTCATGGAGTGGTGTCGTGAAACAGAGTCCTCTCGTGATCATTTCGTCATTATCTTTAATTTTTTGTTCAGCTCCGGTCACCGGACAAAACATTTACCGTTGGACGGATCCTCAAGGTCGGCTCCATTTCACAAATGCCCCGGTTCACAAAGCGGAAGCCATTGAGGGCGAACTGTCCCTGAGCAGCAAAGAAGCGCAAGCAGCCGAGCGCGCGTCGGTGACGGGGGGAGAAGAGGAGCCGGTTGTTCCCTCTACGCAAACCGCCACAGACCTTTCTGAGTCTGACACGCCAGAGGAAAATCCGAAAAAAGACGCGCCGAGCAACAAAAAGAAAGCCGCCCCTTCAGACGAAGACGCGGACGATGACGAGGACGACGAAGATGACGGCTCAGGCGCCTCAGATGGCTCTGACAACCCCCAGGATGAAGATGACGAGGACGAACCCGAAGAGACAGAAGCGTCGGTACAGCTACCGCACGTTTTCGCTTTTTCTCTTGACGGAAAGATTTTCATTGTCTCGTAAAAGAGCTACATTACATTTACACTGTTGTACTTAGGAGGGGACCTATGAAAGCGCTGGACCATATTAAGATCCTCGATCTCACTCAATTTGAAGCTGGACCGTCCTGCACCGAGCTTCTTGCCTTTCTCGGGGCAGACGTCGTCAAAGTTGAACCGCCCAAAAACGGGGATCAGGGCCGTTATCTCGTGAGCGAGAAGCCAGGACTCGATTCTCCGTACTTCT
Source organism: uncultured Enterobacteriaceae bacterium (assembly GCA_964618735.1). GTDB lineage: Bacteria > Desulfobacterota > Binatia > Bin18 > Bin18 > SYOC01. Next base: position 3,466 of record CAZUFQ010000045.1, on the reverse strand, counting down.
TGCTGTTGAATGCGAATAAGAAGAGCATTTCCATCAACCTCAAAAGTGAGAAAGGTCTTTCCATTTTTAAGCAACTGGTGCCACACTTCGACGTGCTCGTAGAAAACTATGGCCCGGGCGCTGTGCAAGAACTCGGACTTGGGTACGACGTCGTCAGCAAAATCAATCCTCGCCTTGTGTACGCGCAAGTGAAGGGGTTCGGCACTTACGGTCCGTACTCCGGCTATAAAAGCTTCGACATGATCGCGCAGGCCACGGGCGGCGCCATGAGCGTCACCGGCACCCAAGACACGGAACCGCTCAGACCCGGCCCCACCATCGGCGACACGGGCACAGGCATTCATTGCGCGGTGGGCATCCTGGCTGCGCTTCTGCAAAGAGAAAAGACTGGGCGCGGCCAGCGGATCGAGGTAGCTATGCAAGATGCTGTCGTCAACCTGACCCGCATCGGCATGATGGGACATTATATGGGCGATGTGCCGGCGCAACGCCGCGGCAATCGTGTGGCGGGCCTTGCGCCTACAGATCTCTATCCCTGCTCGCCGGGCGGCACGAACGATTACGCCTATATCATCGCAACCACGAAAGAGATGTGGGAAAACCTCATCACCGCGATTGGGCGGCCGGATGTACTTACCGACCCACGTTTCAGCGATGTACGCTCCCGCTCTCACCACTTCGATGAACTGTTTGACATCATCGCCTCCTGGACGCGCCAGCGTGACAAATTTGAAGTCATGCGCACTCTTGGTGAAGTTGGCGTTCCTTGTGGCGCGGTACTGGATAGCGGCGACGTCCTCAGCAACGAGCATCTGAAGGCGCGCGGCATGATTCGCACGATCGAACATCCCACGCGCGGCAGTTTCACCATGCCCGGCTGCGCCGTGCAATTGTCAGACTCGCCAGTGGATGTACAACCGGCCCCGCTGCTGGGCCAGCACAACGGGGACATTCTCGGAAGTCTCTTGGGTCTCTCCCAGGTCGATCTAGCCAACTTAAAAGAAAGCGGGATCATCTGAGGTTGGCCGTTTTCGCTCGGTCCTGTTGACCATATCTCCTTTTGCACAGACGCCCCGCCAGGACGTCTGTGCAATCTCCCCGATTAGCGAAGCCCTTCACCCCACCGACTTTTCAATATCTTGCCCCTCGAAACCCAGACGTCACCCCTTTCACGCCCGGTCGAGCGACAGGAAAGCTAGAACCTAAGGTGTTTATGGGGCGGGCAGCGGGTCAGCGTTAGCAGAGTTGAAGGCTTGCACGCCAGCCTGGTTGTCACCGTCAAACGGTGTAACCGGGCTGCCAGCCCCCAGGCAGAAGTCATCCCCCTCAGGGTCAGCGAACCAGACACCGATCCGATTGAGGTCGACACGCGTGCGAACGCCGTCAACGATTGTAGATGAAAAAGCTTCCTGCACGATGAGCCTGAAGGTGTTACGGCCATTTCCGCGCTTGTTGGTGCTGAAGTCGCCAATGTACTCGGCGGCGCCGAACGGGGCTCCAGCCTTTTCAAGTAAGAAGACCGTAAAGTCTCGGTCGGGGGGCAGGTGACGGGCGCGAATCTCGAAACGATCGAAGCCGGTTCGATCGGTAGTGAGTTTTACTTTAACATCCAGCGTGGCGTCGGGCATGCATGCGGCTAGCACTGGAGTAGAGGGGGTCAGAGCTAACTGTACAACCTCATCTGCTAGAGCGGCCCCATTGGTTGCCACAAAGGCGGCAAGAGCGACGACAGCCGTCAAAAGTTGCTTGTGAAAACACATATCCATCCCCCCTTCATGTAGCACTAACTCCCCCTACTCTATTCTGTTGCTCATTGTCAAGAACCTTGGCTTAGCCCCCTGAGAGATTACGGGCTGATATCTGGATACACCGCCAAAATCGCGGGCTACTTGTACAAAGAAAGACTTGACAATGTATAGCTTATGGGTGAATACTGCTCGAGATTTTATTGTTCTCGTTCTTCTTCGCCGGGCGAGATAGATTGTGAAGCAGAGCGCGATCGACTCGTTGGTTAGGCTTCCTGTTCGGGAACAATGTTGCCTTCTAACGTCGCCTTGTTTACCATGTTCAAGTGGTCATACCGCAAGTTGTCATTGATACCAACGTCCTCGTTGCTGGACTGCGCTCCAGACGCGGGAGTGCGTTTCGACTGCTCTCCCAGGTGGGCACAGAACAGTTTGATCTGCACCTCTCTGTTCCCCTGGTCTTCGAGTATGAAGCCGTGTTGTTGCGAGAACTGCCTCGCCTCCAGGTCACGAGAGAAGCGGTCGAAGCCATCATCGATTTTCATTGCGCGGTGGCCACGCATCACCCGATCTTCTTCTTGTGGCGTCCCTTCTTACGGGACCCGAAAGACGATATGGTTTTAGAACTCGCTGTCAAAGCCGGATGTGAGTTTATCATCACCTACAATGCACGGGACTTTGCCGGGGTAGAACAGTTTGGCATACGAACTATTGACCCAGGAACGTTCTTACAACACATCGGAGCATTACCATGAGTACGCTAAGTGTACAAATTCCCAACTCTCTTCACACTCACTTACAGGAACTTGCAGAGCATGAAGGGATCACAGTTGAACAGTTCATTGCGACCGCCGTAGCGGAGAAGATGGCGGCCCTGATGACCGAATCCTACTTAAAAGAACGAGCAAAACGTGGGAACCGGGCGAAGTATGAAGCCGCCTTAGCCCAGGCGCCAGACGTCGAACCTGAGGAGTATGACCGACTTCCGCCCTCATAGTCCTACAGAGGTAAGATTCTCTTTTTCAAAGCTACGACGGCGCAACCGGCAGGTGCCCCACGAACACCGCACTCGCCAAACCGGTCACGAGCGTTATTCCCAACGCCCGCGGACTCCACTGTACAGGATAGACATCTGGCTGACGCGCCCCGGTAACGCCCAGAATGCTTGGCAGATCGCCATCGCCCTCGTTGACCTTGAGCTGCGTCTTCATCTCCTTTTCTGAAGCAAATGTTCCTTGTGCTTGATTCAATTAGAGGAACAACGGAGAGTTGTTGCAACTCATCTTTACAGTGTAAGATTCCGAATGTCGAATGTTCGACATGGAGACACAAGTCAGATGATCAGAGCATTATCACGCCGCTTGCGTGTCAGAGACGATGGGACTGGCAAAGGCAAGGAAAGCGACAGCACGTTTGCAGAATTCGAGGCTGAGGATGCGATAATTCTCCTTGGCGATCCGGGAATGGGAAAACAACCTTTTTCAAGGAAGCGGCCAACGCGAATTACTCGACGGTTCGAAATTTCCTGATTGATCCTCATCCTATGGCCGATGAGGCGCTTTTCCTTGATGCCCTTGATGAATATAGAACTCTTGCAAGCGGACAAGATGCCAGTGCTGAAGTTGCTAGAGCGCTGTGCAAACTCAAGAAGCCAAAATTTCGCTTGTCTTGCAGAGCGGCGGACTGGTTCGGCTCAGGGGATCAAGAGACTTTCAGAGTCG
>CAZUFQ010000044.1:0-15458 GCA_964618735.1 uncultured Enterobacteriaceae bacterium | reverse complement strand
CACCCTTCTTCAGCCAATTTTCCTGCACCACCTGGACCGGCGGAAAAATTAAGAAGGAAGACAATTCCATCTACCCAAGGAAGCTGCTCAGCGATCCCGAAAAGGCCCGCTTCATTCTGGATCATATGCTCAACGGCCTGCGCCGCACCCTGAACCGGCTCAAGCCTGCGGCGGGCAAAAGCTCCGTTTGGTCGGACTACATGTCCACCAACAACAACTACACGGCGGATCACTTCCAGGCCAAACAACGCTTCGTGGGCGATGCGCTGACCGAGTTTGGGTCGCGCTCGGTTTTGGACGTGGGCTGCAACACCGGGCACTTCAGCGCCATCGCCGCGCGCAATGGCGCCAAAGTGGTGGCGTTGGACTACGATCCCGTGGTGCTGGGCGATGTGTGGCGCAACTCCATAGAGCTGCGGAGCGCGCAGCTTCAGCAGGTCATTACCAGCGAAAATCTCCGATCGCAACGTGATGTCCTCGATTTCACTCGGGACCGTCAGCGGAGCGGTGTCGGCAATGACCTCGACGTGTCGAACGCTGCGGCCCAAGTCGCGACCACCGAGGCGCAGCTTCCCGCTCTCGAAAATCAACTCACGCAACGGATCAATAAGTTGAGCTTGCTCCTTGCCCGTGAACCTGGCGCACTGTGGAACGAGCTGCAACTCACGCAGCCAGTTCCGCCGGTCCCACCTGAGGTCCCAATTGGGCTCCCGGCAGATCTCGTCCGTCGCCGGCCGGATATTCGCGGCGCGGAAGCGCAATTACATGCGGCGACCGCGCGAGTCGGCGTGGCGGTCGCTGATCTCTTTCCTCGACTGACCCTGGACGCCCAGGTTGGTTTCCAGGCATTACGGTTCCCTGACCTCACGAACTGGGCGAGCCGTTTCGTTTCGGTCGGACCAAATCTTGATTTGCCAATTCTTGACGGGGGCCGGCGCAAAGCCACCCTCCGCCTCGCGGACGTGCGGGAGCAGGAAGCGGCGATTAACTACGCCCGCACAGTGTTAGCCGCGCTGCATGAAGTCGAGAACGCGCTTATCGCCTATAGCACTGAACAGAACCGCCGCGTCTCGCTTGAAACAGCAGTTGACCAGAGTCGTGACGCCCTAGTCCTGGCGCGCGAGCGTTATGCAAGCGGGATCACCAACTTTCTTGATGTGCTCGATGCAGAGCGGAATCTGCAGCAGACTGAGCTCGCGCTCGCTGACAGCGTCGCGGCGGTGTCGATTAATCTCGTAGCGCTCTACAAGGCGCTCGGCGGCGGATGGGACATGTTGTGACATCTGCGACCAGTCCATGACCAGAGCGCGACATGAGGAGGAGAAAGTCACGTCATGAGATATAGGTTTACAATGTGTTTACCTGTTTGCTCTAGAACACAATCGGTAATTCTAGATACTGTCGGTAAATGAAGTCGCGGTGTTCGAGCAAGAGCGGCGGGACATACTTATTATAGAAGGCGACGCTAACGTCAAGATTACGCGCCGGAAGGGCGATGGGCGCCAAGCCGATATCATGCATTGTAACACCTCAGGAGAAACGCTTGATCGTAACGAGGCCACCATACCGCGCACCCGCTTTACAGGCAGGCGCGCTGGGGTCCAGAAAAATCCTAGTCTCGCTCGATCCGACACAGAAAACAGCCGAACTGGGCGGTATGGATGTTGACATAACTTGTCTTCGTGTCTGTGAAGGCTCTTTCCAAAAGCCCGTGCGCTTCCTTTCCGTGCGCTATATCTGAAAGGGGGTAGATCATCTGATGATCGGCATCGTAGGCGCGGACCGAGAGTAGCGGGCCGAAGAGAATCTCTGGCGGCTCATGCTCCGTGTGAAACTGTTCGCACGGATCTGCGTGGACGAAGACCGGGCTTGGTGTCCAATAGGTGCCTTGCGGGAGGATGAGGTGATAAGAGCCAAGCAGGAGTTGTTCGCCCGGTTTAGCCCTGTGCAAGCAATGGCGACAGGGATACTTGGGCTGTTCTGCGGTCACCCGCCGGAAGGGGTTTCCGCCGTCGTCCACGCCGGTCCGTCGGAAACGATCCGCCACCGCAGTGTCCATCGGAATATAGTGAAAGTTCATCTTATTCTCCTTAATCGTCTCTTCTTATTTCCTACTTCTCAACGATCTGAGATTCCAAGCTCCCGATAAAGGCCATCACTTCGCCACGCTCGGATTCCGGCACCTTAAACTTTTCCAGTGTGGTCAGCACATGACGGGTGAATGCTGCGTAGTCGTTCTTGGTGAGGCCCATGCCTGCGTGTGCGAGTCGCATGTCGCGTCCGAGATAAAAGGTTGGCCCTCCGGCTGCCGCCGCAATGTAATCGATCGTGAGTTGGCGTACTCGCCGGTCCGTTTCCACGCTGCGGCGGGCGGACCAGTACCGCCCCAACAATGGGTCGCTTTCCAGTCGGACCTGGAGATCATCGATAACCGCGGCGATGGCGTCATATCCGCCCAAACGTTTGTATAAAGAACACTCTGTATCTGGCATGAATGGCTTCTCCTTTGTGTGGTGACCGGTAAAAAATTTTCTTAGGCGGCTTCGCGTAAGGACTCCTGATGATCCGCTGTTTTCTTTGTTTCCCGCCGAAGCCGCCAAGTATCGTGAATCGCGGTCGCAACGGCGAGTCCCAAGACACTAAGCCCCAGGAGAAAAATCCCCAACGCTGGAGTAATCATTGCCATCACCTCCCTATCGTTGATATTTCGTCTATAAGGTTTACGCACGCCTCGGATGAGGTACACTCTCTTTTCGCAATCTCTGCTGGTTAAAACCCCGACGGCTTCTGTTTGTGAAATTGTACTGGGCATGCGCATCGACCTTAAAGAAAATGTGAGGCGTTTTCACATTCGATTGTCTGAGGGATATTACGATACATGGCGCACGAGAGGCTCTCGGTCCCGCTTCCCTTCGAGGAACTACTGCAACATAACGAGCGTGAGATCATGCGCTACCTGCTGCGCGTGTCGGGCAATCGAGGAGACACTGATGATTTGTTTACGGAAAGTGGGTTACGGGCGTATCACGCTGCCCCACGGCTGCAGCCTGAGAGTGATGCGCGTCCGTGGTTGTATGCCGTCACCAATCTCTGCTGCAATCGTGCACGTAACGGCGCACGGCGTGCGCGCGTGATTGTGAGTGATGGCAAAGAACGTTCGGCAACAGAGGCGGCAGGAAAGCATCATCCTTCATCTCAAGAGAAAGACGGCTATGCTATTGAAGCGGCAAGCCCCGTTCGCGATCGCCGCCCCACCTTATAGATAAGCACAAGCTGTGAGAAGACCGAAAAACTACATGCTTCTCAGGCTCCTATTTCGGTATTAGGAAGCAGAAGTGTAGGATGATTTTCATACGCATATCTTCTCGGATTGGAGATCCTCAGTGATTACCCTTTACGACGCGCCCCGCTTGCTCAACAAGGTAAGGACATAGCTGTTACCGCCTTTCGAGTACAGCTTGCAATGACTTGAACCATTGCGGCATCGCTTCTTTGAGCGATTTTACGGAATTTTCCCGTTCTATTTCCAGACATTCAAAATTGATTGTCCACTCCATGAACGCCCTATCTCCATCAACGATCGGCGTGACACGGCCCGTTCCCTGGTAATACGTGATTGCTCCAAGCGGTTCACAGGATTCATAGGTGTAGAAGCGATCAACGTCGGAGTGCGCAACCAGCCGCTGGCGAATATGTGCGCCATGTTCGACAAAATCACGAATGGCGCCAACAGAGTCTCCGGATTGTCCACCTTCAATATGACTCTCAGTGACACTCTCCACCCACACCGGATAGCTATTGAAGTCACGGATGACCGCCCACACTCGGTCTGCTGTTTGTTCGAATACTGTACTATAGGTCACTTTCGTCATTGTCGTTCCTCCCTTTTTGCAAAAGATTTAAATGCGGTCTGCTGTCATGTCCGATTGATAGACACGCCACCATCGGCAAGGAGCGCTGTACCAGTGGTGAAACTTGATAAATCTGAAGCGAGATACAATGCAGATTTGGCAATTTCTTCTGGTCGCGCAATACGTTTGAGGGCGTGTAGATTTTCCACAAACGCGACAGCTTCTGGAGTATTGGCGAAAGTCTGACCCATCGGAGTGTCCGTGCCGCCTGGCAGTAAGGCATTGACGCGAATGTTCTGCGGACCATACGCAACAGCAAGCACCTTCGCGAGACCGATCAGGCCGGCCTTACTCGTTGCATACGCTGTCATCGGTGGAAAGGCGGCTGTATATCCCACGAACGACGAGGTAAAAATCAGCGATCCCCCGCCACGTTTCAGCATCGCGGGAATCTGATATTTCGCTCCAAGAAACGCGCTGGTTAAATTTGTAGCCAGGGTCTCGTCCCATGAAGACAAGGGCAGATCCGACACTAATACGGCCAAGTCGCCAAGCGTACTTGCATTGTTGAGTGCAATATCCAGCCCGCCAAACTTCCTTGTTGCTATGTCAACTAATGCTTTGGCGTACGCTTCCTCCTTGACATAACCCGCCAGTGCAACAGCACTACCACCCTCATTGGCGATCTCAGCAACGAGCGTATTTAACTCTGGTTGGCGGCGTGCAGCAACTACAACTCTTGCGCCTTCGCGAGCAAAGAGTTTCGCTGTAGCATAGCCAATCCCGGCGCTGGCGCCAGTAACAATTGCGACCTTCCCCGCAAGTAATGGCATACTTCTGAGTCCTCCGTAAAAGTTGGTTCTCAGAATAAGACCCCACACTCGGTGAGATGTGAAAAAGTCAGCGACTGATGATCCCTCCATCCACGGCAATATTCCGTTGAGTGATCCACCACCGTGCGGCATGACTCACAAGAAAAGCGGTGGAAGAGGCCGTGCATGAAAAGGGTCGAGAGATCTGGAGCTATCGCAATCTGTTTTGTCTCTGCACCTCAGGCGAAACTCATACCGCCCACGACCGCGCTCACCCCTACCCAATAATTTCTCTTGACAGATTAGTCTTAACGATATATTGTTAGAGTCAATCTTACGATATAGGAGTTGAATATGATTTACACGACTCATTATTGGGGAATCTGGCATTACCCAATGTGCGCCGCTCGGGGCGGCGGGCCTGGCCACGGCCCCCGTCATGGCGGCTACGGTCACGGCGGCTTCGGCCGTTGGGGCGGCAGTGGTGGAAGGGTGTTTGGGCCGGGCGATCTGCGGCTTGTGCTGCTTGCTCTGATCGCTGAGCAGCCGCGGCATGGCTACGAACTTATCAAGGAAATTGAGCAGAGATTCGGCGGCGCCTATGCGCCTAGCCCAGGCTCAGTGTATCCTACCCTCACGTGGCTGGAGGACCTGGGGTACGTACGGGCGACTGCCTCCGAGGGTTCCAAACGGCTGTTCGAGATCACTGACGAAGGTCGCGCGTTCCTGGCCGAAAACCAGGCTACGGTCGATGGGGTGATGGACAGAATGGGCCTGGCGGCTCGGGCCATGACCGGCCACGCCGCACCCGATGTCATCTATCAGGCCATGCATACGCTGAAGGCGGCGCTGAGATTCCATCGTGCTGGTTGGAGCGCGTCGGAAATTAAACGTGTACAGAAGATCCTTGAGCGGGCGGCTCAAGAGATCAGTGGCGGGACGCCAAATGGGTAATCATTGTGCGACCCAGTGCAGCTTGGATCCAGGTGGTGTGAACTTGGCGGTAGTCCCCGTAAACGCTCACACGTAAGAAAGGAAAGCTCATGAGTATCCTCGAAGTTCCTGGCGCTCGGCTCTCCTATGAGACTCACGGCAGCGGTCCGCTTTTGCTCATGGTCCCCGGGGCTAATGGCACAGCCCACATCTTTACAGGGGTGACACAACATCTGACAACGTATTACACCGTTGTCACCTACGATCGGCGCGGCTTTTCCCGCAGCTGCCTCGAAGGACCCCAGGACTACGAGCATCGCCTCGAAACTGACGCTGATGATGTCCGGCGCTTGATCGAGCACTTGAGCGACGAGCCCGCAACCATCTTCGGCAGCAGCTCCGGAGGAGTCATTATTTTGGAAGTCCTCACTCGCTACCCTTCCGTGGTTCGCACGCTCGTTCCCTACGAGTCGGCGGCCGTGAGGCAATTGCCCGATGGACAGAAGTGGGTGGATTTCTTCTTTGGAATTTACGACCTCTATCGTCAATCTGGGATGGAGCCAGCGCTACAGAAATTCCGCGGGCAAACCTTCGCAGAGTCAGACCACCAAGTCATGGCTCGTGCGATAGACCTCACAAACGGCGAGATTCGCGCCAACGCCGCCTACTGGTTCGAGCGTGAGCTGCGTCAGTATCCAGCGGTCGACCTCAACCTTGACGCGCTTCAAGCATACGCCAATCGGATCGTGCCGGCGGCCGGGCGGGAATCGCGTGGGTATCCAACCTATGAGGTGAACGAGGAACTGGCTAGGAAACTCGGTCGGGAGTTGATCGAACTGCCCGGTGGTCATACCGGTTATGCGGCCTACCCCGCCGAGTTTGCCCGTGAGCTTGTGCAGGCTCTGGTGCGGACAGGGCGCGGTCCAAAGGCGTGATGCTTTCCGCAGTACTTTCACCGCGACAGTGTGAGGGCAGGTTCGGATTAACATCGTCCAAGGGCACCCGCCACGAAGGTTAGCCGAGCGACCTCTTTCAAAAAATTTCCCAATGGGTTCCATCTCTTGACAACAGACCGACGGTCGGTCTATATTTTTTTATATGAAGCGAGTGGTCAAGAAAGCCGCAGAACGCCGCACTGAGATCCTCGATGCTGCTCAGGATTTATTCCTCAGCCGAGGCTACGACGCCACCACCGTGAACGATCTCCTCAACGTCGTTGGCCTTTCGAAAGGCGCTTTCTATCATCACTTCGCGGCAAAGGAGGAGGTGCTGCAGGCGTTGGTGTGGCGTATGGCTGAGCAAGGTCTTGCTGCACTGTCCCCTGTCATGAAACGGGAGGATCTGGGACCGCTCGACAAACTGAAGAGCTTCTTCACCGAAGGTCAGCGGTTCAGAAAAGAACACGCCTCGACACTCCGTCCGCTCATCGAAGTGCTCTTTCGTGACGAAAACCTGCGGCTACGCCTACGCGGGACCGAACAGATGATTGAACTTATTGCGCCTCATCTCGGCAGCGTGCTCGAAGAAGGCGCAAAGACCGGCGTCTTTGACATTGACGACCCTATCGAGACGGCGCGCCTCGTGCTCAACCTCGGCACGCTCGTGCACGAGGCGTTCGCGACGGCCCTGAAGCTCGCGGCGTCGAACAAGCCAGATGCGATTGCTCTTCTCAGTAAACGTGTCGCCAGCTATGAGCGCGCTCTTGAACGTCTCTTGGGCATTCCCAAGCATAGCCTCTCAATCATTGACCCGGAGCTGTTGGAATTGTTTCTTGCTCCGGCTCCGCGGTCCGGCGACAGCATAGGCCGAGGGGACCCGGAAACAACAGAGAGGTAAACCGATGAACGGCAGGGGTCCGAACGTCCAAGACCAAGCGCGTTATGCCCGTCAGCAAAAGACAGGGTTAAACGTGCGGCGGAAGACATGGCAGGTCATCGCGCTGCTTGGAGTCGTGCTCTTGGGGTTGCGCTACGGATTCGCGGCGACGAACGATCAACGGGCGCAGGAGATCGTAGATCAGGTGGATCGCCTGTTACGCGGGGAGTCCAGCATCGGCGCCGTTACCATGGAGATTTCCACTGCCAACTGGCGGCGCACTCTGTCAATGCAAATCTGGTCGCGGGGGACGGAAAATGCGCTGGTTCGCATCAATAAACCGGAGAAAGAAGCGGGGACCGCCACCCTCAAAGTCGGGAACAACATCTGGCACTACTTACCCAAAGTGAATCGCACGATTAAAATCCCTACCTCGATGATGATGGCGTCGTGGATGGGAAGTCACTTCACTTAAGACGTTTTGGTAAAAGACAGCCGCCTCATCCACGACTACTTTATCGCCATCTCTTTTGAGGGAGAACGCGACGGCGCCCAGGTGTATGAATTCACCTTAACGCCCAGACCAGAAGCTGCAGTGGTGTGGGGAAAGGTCGTACTGGAAGTGCGCCAGGCCGATCTCATGCCCACCTGGCAGCGGTTCTATGATGAGGAGGGCAAACTCGCCCGAGAGCTCATCTTGTCTGACTACAAGAGAATGGGAGGGCGGCTCGTCCCTACACGGATGATCATGCGACCGATGGACAAACCTGGCGAGCAGACCATGATCACGTACGATGACCTTACCTTTGACGTCATAATTAGTGACGATACCTTTTCCTTGCGGAACCTGGAACGATGAGCGTTTTCAAGATGGCCTGGAGGAACATATGGCGCAACCGGCGTCGTTCCATTGTCACCATTTTGGCAATGACCCTCGCCTTGTGCGTGGAAATCCTCTACTCGGGCCTGGTCACGGGTTACTTGCAAGGCATGGAAGACGAGGTGCTCAATCTCGAAGTCGGCGACATACAAGTCTTCGCCGGGGACTATCTGGACAAACCATCAATCTACACTGCGATTAAGGACCCCGACTCCCTGCTGGCCCGGCTCGACGAGAAGGGTTACCCTGCCAGCCTCCGCTTGCTCGGAGGCGGCTTAGCTGCAGCCGGCGAATTCTCCGCCGGGGTGGCCCTGCGGGGCGTAGATGTTGCGCAGGACGCAAAAGTCACTCTGATCGGTGAGAAGGTCGCTGAAGGAACCTGGCTCGATCCTACTGATTTACATGGGGTGGTGGTCGGTCGGCGTCTGGCCAAGACCTTGGAGATAAAACCGGGCGCCGAGTTGGTGATCCTAGGCCAGGCCGCGGATGGGAGCCTCGCCAACGACTTGTACACCGTCCGCGGCGTGCTGATGGGAGTTGCGGACGCGACCGACCGCACTGCGATTTTCATGAACGCTGAGGCCTTTCGGGAATTGCTGGTCTTCCCCGAGGGGGCGCACCAGATAATTGTCCGGCGTCCCAAAAACGTAGAGTTGGAGGCGGCCACTGCAACAGTAAAGGACTGCGTAGGCAAGCTCACCGTGAAGACCTGGAAGGAGCTAATGCCAGTCGTTGCCTCAATGCTAGAGTCGACCCAGGGATTGATCCTGATTGTGTTCTTTATCGTCTATGTCGCGGTCGGGCTCTTGATCCTCAACGCCATGCTGATGGCGGTCTTCGAACGCATCCGTGAGTTCGGCGTGCTTAAGGCTCTGGGCATGGGGCCTCTGCGCGTCGTGAACCTGATTCTTCTCGAGAGCGCTATTCAGACCAGCATTGCCGTTGTCGCCGGTGTGACCCTCGCCATACCCGGCATGTGGTATCTCGGCAACGTTGGCGTCAATGTGGGCAAGCTCGGTGGAACGTCCGCCATGGGCTTGGCTATGCGTCCTGTCTGGTACGGCGTTTACAACTCTCGCTCTCTTAGCGGCCCTTTGGTGATGCTGATTCTCATCGTCTTCCTCGCGGTGCTCTACCCGGCGTGCAAGGCGGCGTGGATCCGCCCCGTCGAGGCCATGCGACATCAGTAACAGGAAACCAGCAATGACAGGTCCCAAACTGGCAGTGGTGGCGTGGCGCAACCTGTGGCGTCAGAAGCGCCGCACCTTGTTGACGCTGTCATCCATTGTATTCGGCGGCTTTCTGGCGATATTGTTTACCGCCTTACAGGATCGCTCTTTTGCCGACTTCATCGACACAGCGGCCCGCTCCGACAGCGCGTATGGAGCCGTACAACACCCTAAATACCTAGATACCCCGACCTGTACAAGGAAAGTCCAGGGCACAGGCGGGCTGGGCGCGTTGGCTTCCCAGGATAAAGATGTAGCGCGAGCGGTTGACCGCATCACCGGCCAAGTCATGCTTGCCACCGCCAGCGACAGCTTCGGGGCTTTTTTCATGGCCTATGACCCGAAACTGGAGGACAACACGACGTTGTCGCTCGGAGAGAGTCTCATCGAAGGGACAATGTATAAAACCTCGCGAGACAACGGCATTATTCTTGGTAAGAAGCTGGCTCAGAATCTTGGCGTAAAGCTGGGCTCCAAGGTTGTGTACACCATGATAGATAAGCGGGGCGAGATCGTCACCGGTACGCGACGACTCTCGGGCGTCATCAGTACGGGAGCGCCAAGCTTGGACGCCGGTTTGTGCCTGTTACCCATTGACACAGTCCGTGACATATTGGGCTACGCCCCCGATGAGAGCACGTATGTGGCAGTGTTCCTCTCTGATTCGCGCCGGAGCAGGGAAGTGGCGCTGCGCCTGGGTAATGCGGTGGGCTCTCATATCGCGGCGCTGACCTGGGATGAGGTGCAGCCTGAGCTGGCCAGTTTCATTGCTATGAAGGTTGGAGGCGCTCGGTTCATGGAGATCATTATCGCGATTCTGGTGGCCGCAGGCATCTTCAACACTCTGTTCGTCTCGGTGATGGAACGCATGCGAGAGTTCGGGATCATGATGGCTATTGGCTACTCTCCCACTCAGCTGTTCGGGATGGTGATGTTAGAGAGCCTGTGGCTGGGAGTCGTAGGGATCGTGGCCGGCGTCATCGTCATCATTGGCCCGTATCTGTACCTGGCGCACACGGGAGTCGATGTCAGCGCCATGACAGGGGGAGCCGCCACCGAGGTGGCCGGCGTAGGATTCGATCCCACCCTGCGGGTTGGCATCTTTCCCGACCATCTGCTGATCATTGTGATTGCGATCGTGCTCGCCACGCTGGCTGCAGGCGTGTATCCGGCGTGGCGTGCGGGTAACGTGGCGCCTGTCGAATCGATCAGGCTTGTATGAGGTAAGGTTATGAGTGAAGCCAATACAACTCCTGTGGTTGAACTCAAAGGGGTGACGAAGGATTATCGCCAGGGCGTCGTAGATGTTCACGCCCTGCGTGGACTCGATCTTGCTGTCTATAAAGGTGAATTCCTCGCCATCTGCGGTCCTTCGGGATCAGGGAAGACCACTGCGCTGAATCTCATAGGCGCTCTCGATAAGGCGACATCGGGCAGCGTCAAGCTCGAAGGTCACGACCTCAACGCACTGAGCCGCCGGGCGCTGAGCCGGCTGCGGCGCGACCGCATTGGCTTCGTCTTCCAGGCCTACAACTTGTTGCCAGTTCTCACCGCCTATGAGAACGCTGAAACCGTGCTGGCGCTGCAAGGCGCCTCGATGTCCGAGCGACACGACCGGGTGATGAAGCTTCTCGCTGAGGTGGGCCTTGAGGGGCTGGAGGATCGGCGGCCCGACCAGCTCTCCGGAGGCCAGCAGCAGCGCGTGGCCATTGCGCGAGCCATCGCGGCCAACCCCGCAGTGGTCCTGGCCGACGAGCCGACCGCCAATGTAGACTCCGAGACTGCCGAGAAGCTTCTGCGCCTCATGGAACAACTCAACCGCGAGCGAGACGTGACATTTATCTTCTCCACCCATGATCAGCGGGTCATGGAGCACGCCCGCCGCATTGTGCGTATGGTGGACGGTCAGATAGTGAGTGATGAGCGGAAGGAAGATAGGGACAGAGACTAGAGACAGAAAAGGGGGAGACCTCATTCCCAGGCTCCGCCTGGGAATGAGAAAGCGGTCTCTTTCTCCCTTTGCTGTTCCTCCTCAGAGTTTGACAATGAGTTCTATAGGCGCCTTTGTATGATTCGCCTCTTTATTCTTCTCTTTGTCATTTTTCTTCCCAGCCCTGCGTTTGCTGGCACGCTCTATCAATCCGTTGATAATACCTTTTCTGTTCGCCTTTCTGGTTACATCAAAACCCTTGCCTTGGGCACAAATACGTCTCTTCCAGGAACTGATGATAACGCCGAAGATTTCACCCGCGCCCGACTGATGTTGGAGGGCGATGTTGGCGCGCACGTGAGTTGGGCTGTCCACTATGAACATTTTGCCTTAATCAACCCTACGCGTGGAACGACAACAGGACTCTTTGCTGGACAACAATCCGCAGGCGCTGGTCATTTCTCTTTGTTGCCCCTTGATTGGACTATTCAGAAGAGTGGGAGCCTACTCTGGCAACACGAGCTCGACCGCCTCTACGTCCGCTTTTCTTTCGCTATAGCCGATTTGACCATCGGTCGTCAGGCGATTTCCTGGGGCGTGGGACGGATCTGGACCCCGTCAGATCTTTTTGTGGCCTTCTCACCAGTAGCAATCGATCGAGAGTATAAGCCAGGGGTAGACGCGATCAGTCTGAAGATGCCGCTTGGCGCCTTTTCGCAACTCGAAGTGGTCTACGCGGCTTTTGACAAGGATTTCAGCAAGCACGATGTCGCCATGCGCATGCAAAGGACCATCGGAGATTTTGTCGTGGGCTTCATGGGAGGGAAGTTTTTTCGTGACGCCGTGCTCGGTCCTTTCTTTGACGGAGAAATCAATGGCATGGGCGTGCGAGGAGAGTTTACCTTTACCCACGATACCGGGCATCCGCAGCATGGACGCCGAACTTTTATCCGGGGAGTAAGCAGCGTCGATTACCGTTTCGTCAATGGCCTCTATGCGTTACTTGAATACTATTACAATGGGTTTGGCGAAGTGGACCCGAAAGATTATTCGCAGCTTCTCACCTCTGCGCGTGTGGCGCGCGGGGAGGTTTACAACTTCGGACGTCACTACCTGGGCGCGACTCTACAGTATGAACCGCATTCCCTCGTCACTACCAGTCTTACGGGCCTCTGGAACCTGCTCGACCAGAGTGGCTTGATCGGGCCGTTGTTGCTGGTCTCGCTGAGCAACGAGGCCGACCTACGAGTCGGGGCGTACTTCCCCCTAGGTACTGGGCTCGTCGGCTCCCGCGTGCAGAGCGAGTTCGGTTTGTATTCGCAGGTCTACTACCTGCAGCTGCGGCTGTATTTCTAATTGATCCGTGAGCACTTCATGTGAGAGGCGTAGATAGAAGACATCCTCTTCTGAAAAGATTGCAGACTTCTTCAGCGTCTCCGATTCTTTGAGGGTGATCGGCGATTATACGACCTCGTTGCTGCCGTAAGTGTAGCCCAGGAATCTTCTGCTTATCCTTACTGATCTCTATCTTGGTACGCCATATCGACCTTCGGCAGCCTCTTGGGTGGGCAGGAAGAATGTCTACGCCATCAGGGTTAGTACGATCTTGCTGAGAATCACGACCGTCGCCGGCAGGTGCACTGCGTTTGATTGATGTAGTATTAAACCAACGCCCCGAGCACGAATCCCACGAATACGCCCAAGAGTCCAACGCCCAAGCTTCCGAACAGGTTGATCATCCCTAAGAGGACACTGCCGTCTTGGAAGAGTTGCAAGGACTCATACATGAACGTAGAGAACGTGGTATAACCACCCGCAAAACCGGTTGCGAAGAACAATCGATAGTTCGGATGGAGAAACGCGCGATCACGGGCCAAGGCCATGAAAAAGCCCAGGAAAAGGCTCCCGCTTATATTAATGATAAAGGTTCCATAGGGAAAGGCGACCCCGAAGCGCTGCGCTGCCCAAAGCCCAACGAGATACCGAGCGTTACATCCAATAATACCGCCAAGACTGATAACGAAATACTCCATCCTCCACTCGCTCCCCTCCGATGCTCAGTCCCCCTTTTGCGGGTCCTCAACTAGGGCGCTGAGTAGCGCCGACCGACCGACGAGACCAAGCAGCTTCCCTTGCTCATCGACGACCGGAAACCGTTTGATATGTTTTAGTTCGAGGATGGCCAGATACAGCGGCTGATGACGCCAATGGTCGGTATTATTAATATAAATAGTCACACGCTTTCCCTGGCTCTGCATACATCCTCCATGCAAGGACAATCCCCCTCTTTAAGAACTGCTGTTCAGTAAGGGGCCTCAGCCCTACAGGCGGCTTCTGTGACGGATCTTATCGATCTGCGCTTTGCTTCTCCTAGCATACGCCAGAGAGAAAAGCAGCGCTGTACGGAAAACCCCCGATCCGCCTCAATGTCGCATGGGAAGCGCAATCCTATCTGGGAGAAAAAGCGAAAACACGAGCGTTCTCTTCTCTTTAAGGAAATTAGCCAAATCGCAAGATCGTTCGCCACACTTGCTGAATGCGCTCTAGCCAAAAGTTCGGTATGTTCTCCTCAGCAAGGCGCCTTCGTTTCTCCGCAGCAGGTGCTAACCTATGCAATATCATCTTAACCTCTGTCGAGGTCGTCGCTGCCTGACAGGGCTTATTGAAAAGGGGGATTACACTATGAGTACGCAGACTGACGAGCGGCCGAACGCACGGGCGAATGAACAACGCATGAGGTTCGTGAGCCGGCCCCGGTTCGAGGACTACCGCGAGAAATATGCCGCATACTTCAAACTGGAGCGCCAAAACGGCGTCATTCAGGCGCAGATGCACACCAAGGGGGGTCCCGTCATGTACGGTCTCTCCATTCACAACGCCTGGTCCCAGCTCTGGCTCGATATCGGCAACGACCCTGACAACGAGGTGCTGATTTTCAGCGGCGCGGGGGACAAGTGGATCGGCGGGTTCGATCCAGAGTTCGCCACGGAGTCTATACACGAGATGCCCGCGGACGCGTTCTATGATCAAATCTACTCGGACGCAACCAAGCTCCTAGAGGCGTTCATCTTCAATATCGACATTCCCACGATCGCCTGCATCAACGGCCCAGGCTTGCACACGGAATTTGCTCTGTTATGCGACATCACGCTATGTGCGGAGCACGCCGAACTGTTCGATCCCCACTTCCCCTTCAAACTAGTGCCCGGGGACGGTCAGGGGCTGACGTTCCAGGAGTTGATGGGACCGAAGCGTGCGGCGTATTACCTGTATACAGGCGACAAGATCACCGCGCAGATGGCGAAGGAAGTGGGGCTGGTCAACGAGGTGTTGCCGCTCGACCGTTTGCTGCCGCGGGCGCAGGAGATTGCCGAGAAGATTATGAAGAAGCCGCGCGCCATCCGGCGCTTGACCAGTGCGGTGCTGCGGCGACAGTGGAAGCGACGGCTGGTGCAGGATCTGGGGTTTCACATCGCACATGAGCTGCTCGGTATGCACCTCAACAAGGCGGAGTAAAGCAAGAGTGTCAGATGGTAGTGGTGCAATTTCCCATGAGGGATGAACCGTGACGACGACCG
The DNA here is from genome assembly GCA_964618735.1 of uncultured Enterobacteriaceae bacterium. GTDB lineage: Bacteria > Desulfobacterota > Binatia > Bin18 > Bin18 > SYOC01. Next base: position 430 of record CAZUFQ010000044.1, on the reverse strand, counting down.
ACCCTTGCGCTCCACTATGTAGGGGCTTGATGAATCAAGCCCTGTGGCGGGTCCGATGAATCGGACCCCTACCGCATAAGAGGGTAACCTGATTAAACTGCACCACTACCACTCGGATACTTGTAGTTAAAAGTAAGGCGTCAAGTTTACCATCATTCCCTTTGCAAGAGGAAGGAGCAGTCATGGAGCGAATGACTCTTGAAGAATGCCGAAGTTTCTTACGCAGTCCGGTGCGGACCGGTAAACTGGCTACGGTGCGCAAGGACGGACGGCCCGTTGTCGTGCCGGTGTGGTATGACCTGGAGGGGGAAACTGTCGTCTTCATGACTGCGCGGGACTCGCTCAAGACAAAGAACATGCGACGCGATCCGCGGATCAGTTTGTGTGTGGATGATGAAGTAACGCCGTTCGCGTATGTCGAACTCGAAGG
>CAZUFQ010000043.1:0-15516 GCA_964618735.1 uncultured Enterobacteriaceae bacterium | reverse complement strand
TCTGCAGGCGGAGCCGCAGACGACGGCGTGTCGCGAATCAACGCGCCTAGTCCTCTGCCGAGCGCACGCCGCTTGAGGCCGAGAGCTGAATCACTCATTGTGATATTTCCTTTGTTGAATCATCACTTTTTGTGACTTCTTGCGCCAACTCTATATAGCTTTGTGCGCCGCGACAGGAGGGATCGTATAAAATCACCGGCAGACCATGACTAGGACTTTCACTAAGGCGCACGTTGCGTGGAATCACGGCGTCAAACACTTGGCGCGGAAAAAATTCCCGCACTTCCGCCGCCACTTGGTGACAAAGTTTATTCCGCGCATCGAACATAGTGAGTAACAATCCTTCAATCGCTAAGTCGGGATTCAGCCGACCACGAATCAGATCGATAGTTTCAAGCAAGGAGCGAAGCCCTTCGAGAGCGTAGTATTCGCACTGGAGGGGAATGAGCACGCTGTTCGCAGCGGTCAAGGCGTTGACGGTAAGCAATCCCAGCGACGGCGGACAATCGAGTACGAGGTAACGGTAGCGGTCGCGTTCCTGACGGAGGAGCGCTTCCAGTCGATATTCTCGATCTTCCAAAGAAAGGAGCTCGACCTCCGCGCCGATGAGATCATGATTGGCGGGGAGGACATCCAGTTTATCAATTGTGGTCTTTTGCACAGCATCTTGGAAAGTACATTCCCCTAAGAGCACATCATAAAGGGTGAGGCTTTCATCCGTCAGTTTTACGCCAATCCCGCTGGTAGCGTTTCCTTGCGGGTCACAATCGACCAAAAGCGTAGGTTTGCCCGCGACACCGAGTGCAGCAGACAGATTAATCGCTGTCGTGGTTTTGCCTACGCCGCCTTTCCGATTCGCAATGCAAATGATCTTGCCCACCGTGGCTTCCCTACCACAGGAGGACAAGAAAGAAAAGCGCCCTGAATCAGATAGGAAGATAAGAAAATCTACTGCGCCGCTTTACATTTTTTCATAAGCGATATCGTTCCTTCATGGTTCGATAGCGTTCATATGTGTATGGATCAATTTCCGCTAACGGCAGCGTATCTATCAGAGGCGCAACAATAGTTCTTAGCGCTTCTCCACGCACCATCCACTGATAGTATTGTCGTCCGTTATGATTGTAGGGACCATATAATTTTCCGACGGGAACATGTGTCTCTAGCCACCGCGCGAGCGGTTCGTGTCGCACATGCATGCGCAGCGTGATTTGCGGTTGTTTGCCATCACCACCAAAATGACCTTCACCGACAAGCAATCCTAAAAAAACCCCCACTTCAAAAGGAGAGAGGGTAAGTTTCTCATCTGCAACCATGTGTTCTCCTCAGGGAATCTTTATTCGTCTAGTTGTTTCACCGTCAAGTAGCACGTGAAACACATATAGGATTTTGGGTTGTTTCACCGTCAAGTAGCACGTGAAACATTACCGAGCAAAGATAAGGAGCCGACGCTTCTCAGAGCCAAAAGGGAGGATGTACTCGTGCGAAGTAGATAGATGCAGGGATAGAACATTCTCGGCATACTCCATCTTGAAATTCTTATGCCCTGAGTTTGGTCCTTGCATAACGACAACAATGCCTGCTTCTTTCAGAAAAGACGATGCATATTGTAAATAGGTCCCCATATCCCACGTCGCCCGAGTGGTGACAACAGTGAATTTGCCACAAAGTGAAGGCTTCTCAGCAAACACTTCTGCGCGTCCTTCATAGACCACTACATTGGTCGCTCGGCTCTTTCGTACTACTTCTTTCAAAAAGCTGACCCGCTTTCGGCGAACTTCCACAAGAGACACTGAACTCTGCGGTAATACCATCGCTATCGGTAGACCAGGGAATCCAGCGCCGCTACCGAGGTCGAGGAGAGTTACATTCTCAGGAAGGAAGGGAACTACAGCGAGGGAATCAAGAAAATGTTTGCGGATTACTTCTTGGGGATCAGTTTGTGAAACCAGATCGATTTTAGGAGACCAACGGAGCAGTTCCTCCAAGTATAGCATTAGTTGGGTCACTGCAGTATCAGACAACAGTACGCCGAGTTGCTTAGCCCCTTCAGTCAATGTCTGGAAGTGCTCATAACTAATGGACATAATCTCAAGCTGCACCCGACCGCTTTAGGTGAATCGCCAGCAAAGACAATGCAGCCGGAGTAACACCCGGAATACGACTCGCTTGTCCCAAAGAGAGGGGATGCACGGAATTGAGTTTCTCCTGCACCTCTCGTGAAAGTCCTACCACCGATGCATAATCCAGAGAATCGGGAATACGTGCTTTTTCGAGATGGCGCAGTCGTGCTACCCCATCCTCCTGGCGCTGGATATAGCCAGCATACTTAATAGCGATTTCCACCTCGGCAGCTGCTTCCCGAGATAGCAGTTGTGGAGAAGGACTAAACATTTGTATCGTTTCAAATGTTATTTCTGGTCTCCTCAGCAATTGTGCGACAGAAACTGGATTCTTGAGCAGGGCGCTTCCGAGAGAGGTGAGTTTCTCATTCAATGCATCGCTGGGAGTCAGCATGGTTGTCTCTTGTCGTCGAATCTCTTCTTCAATAACGCTCTTTTTCTCCACAATACGCTGAGAATCTTCTTTTCCTAGTAATCTGATACGAGCGCCAAATGCTCCCAGTCGGAGATCAGCATTATCTTCACGCAGCAATAAACGATGCTCTGCGCGCGAGGTAAACATCCGATAGGGTTCCCCGCCAACGCCCTTGGTGACAAGATCGTCGATCAAGACGCCAATGTAAGCCTGGTCACGACTAAAGATGAGCGGATCTTCTCCATGCAAGCTGAGCACTGCGTTGATGCTCGCCATTAGTCCTTGCGCTGCCGCTTCTTCATAGCCAGTGGTGCCGTTAATCTGTCCGGCAAAATAGAGTCCACGCACCAGCTTCGTCTCTAAACTCGGCAGCAATTGGGTTGGGTCAGCATAGTCATACTCAATGGCATAACCTGGACGCATGATCTCCGCTTGCTCTAGACCTTTGATAGATCGCACCATCTGCAGTTGAACATCCAAAGGAAGGCTGGTGGAAAGGCCATTAGGATACACTTCAACGGTGTCGCGTCCCTCTGGTTCAAGAAAAATCTGGTGCCGGCTCTTGTCGCGAAAACGGACAACTTTGTCTTCTATGGAAGGACAGTAACGAGGACCACGTCCCTGAATCACGCCAGAATACATCGGCGAGCGATTAAGGTTAGCCTCAATTACCTCGTGAGTATGATTGTTCGTATAGGTCAAATAACAGGGCAGTTGGCTCTGCGTAATGCGCGTAGTCGAAAATGAGAGTGGGGGAGGCGGCTCGTCCCCATACTGAGGAGCAAGAACATGGTAATCGATAGTACGATTATCCAACCGGGGACAGGTGCCGGTCTTGAGGCGACCAATACGAAATCCTAATTCCAGGAGATTCCCGCTTAGTCCTTCAGCAGAAAAATCTCCAGCGCGACCGGCAGAATAGTTTTTCAATCCAATGTGAATGAGTCCCTTCAGAAAGGTGCCAGTGGTGATAATTACTTTCCTAGTGGGAAAGACTTCGCCAATTTGGGTTTCAACGGCGGTCACTTTTCCGTTCTCGACGAGAAGACGTTCAACACATCCCTGACGGACAGCAAGATTCACCGTAGTTTCTACCACCTGCTTCATCCGACGCCGGTAGGCAGCCTTATCAGCTTGCGCGCGAGTGGCGCGTACAGCCGGACCTTTGCGAGTGTTCAACACACGGAATTGGATGCCTGTCTCATCGATTGCCTTCGCCATTTCGCCGCCCAGTGCATCGATTTCTCGCACCAAGTGACTTTTGCCAATCCCGCCAATGGCAGGATTACAAGACATTTGCCCAATATGATCAAGATTCATCGTGAGCAGCAATGTTTTACTGCCCATTCGTGCAGCAGCCAATGCTGCCTCAATACCGGCATGTCCTGCCCCAACGACGATCACCTCGTAAGTCATAGCGTTCCCTTATTTGCCAATGCAAAACTCGCGAAAAATCTGATCCAAAATATCTTCTGACGTCACGTGTCCGGTAATCTCGCCAATATGAGCAAGCGCCGCGTGCAAATCAACCGCAACCAAGTCGAGCGGGAGTTCCATTTGTAATCCAGTGAGGGCATTTTTAAGGCTTTGTTCTGTTTTCACGAGAGAGTCTCGATGTCTGACGTTGGTGACAACAAGATTATGCTGTGGTTCCTGCTGTACAGCGGCGCCAAAGATAGTCTCTTGAATACGTTGCTCTAGATCGCTTCTCCCGGTCTCGGTTTTGCTAGAGAGTTTTACCAATAATGCTTGCGGAAAATGTGCTTCTAGGTCAGCTTCAGACAGAACGATAGGTAAATCTATCTTGTTCATGACCGCAACGACTTGTTTTCCTACTACTACGTCGACCACAGCCTCGTCTTCTTGATCGAAAGGACGAGAAGCGTCGAATACGGCCAACACTATTTCTGCTTCTCGGACCCCAGCTTGAGCGCGGGCAACGCCAATCCGTTCCACTTCATCGTCTGTATAGCGCAGACCAGCGGTGTCCCATAAGACGAGAGGAACACCACCAACAACAGCAGTTTCTTCTAGTACGTCGCGTGTGGTGCCAGGAATTGCAGTGACAATCGCTCGTTCTGTTCCAAGTAACATGTTGAGGAGACTCGATTTGCCGACATTCGGTTTGCCGACAATCGCTGTGTGGACACCGTCTCTATATACTTTTCCCTGAGCAAAGGTTGCCGCTAAAGATGAAGTGTCTTCTATCAGCGTTTTCATTTCTTGCATCATTTCGCTTTGAGCCCGGGCAGGAATATCCTCTTCTGGAAAATCCAGAAACGCTTCAACGTAAGCGACCGTTCGTATAAGCCGTTGACGCAAGCTGTTATAGGTCTCGGAAAGATGACCTGAGAGTTGTTCCCACGCTAGTTGTATCCCTTGGTCACTTTTTGCTTGAATCAGGTCTAATACGGCTTCGGCCTGGGTGAGGTCAAGGCGGCCGGTGAAGAACGCACGCTTGGTAAATTCTCCAGGCTGTGCTAACCGCGCACCCTGACGCAGTATGGCAGTGAGAACACGTCGCGTGAGGAGTCCCCCGCCATGACAATGAATTTCTGCAACGTTCTCTCCCGTATAGCTATGCGGGGCTCGCATGAGTGTGAACAGACCTTGATCAAGGGATTGTCCACTTTGTGGATCAAGAATTGTCCCGAAATAGAGATAATGCGAATGTATTTGCTCGATCTGTCGATGAAAAAGGAAAATGCTACGCCCGATTGTTTCAGCATCAGGGCCGCTAATGCGAATGATAGCGACACCACCAGAACCCGGCGGCGTCGCTATGGCTGCGATAGTGTCTCGTTCATACACGGCGCATTAGAGACAAGAGGGGAAAACGCATGAAACAGAAAACGAAAAATGTTCTTCCGAGCAAAACAAAAACTAAGCATCTCCATTATGTTGACTGCCACGCCCTCGCTCTCGTCTTGTACCTTCTTCTGGCACAATATATAGCCGTCTGAAATAGCCGCGTCCTATACTTCTGGTGCTGACCAATGGATCATTATCCAATACAAGGTGAATGACCCGACGATCGCGAGGACTTAATGGACTGAGAGCCACCGGCTTTTTGCGTCGTTTCGCCCGCTCGCCAAGTCGTAGCGCCAGATTCTCCAAGTTTTTCCGGCGCCGCTCGCGATATCCTTCAGCATCGAGAACGATATGCGTTTCCACATCGTCACTGCGGGTAATAATTCGGCTGAGGACGTACTCCAGCGCATCCAGAGTTTGGCCGTTGCGTCCAATGAGGGCGCCGCTATCTTTCCCAGTCAGTGTAAGCACAAGTTCGTTGCCGTGCTGAGTCAATGCAACAGAGGACTCCATCTGCATGCGCCGCAAAATCTCCTGCAAAATTTCGCCTGCTTTCTCCCCTTGTTCTCGCGAAGGAGGAGTGTCCAGTTCTTCAGCCGTCGAAAGGGGCGCAGGTTCACTCACCCTCGGCGGCTCTTTTTTCCGCGTTGCGGAAGTTTTATGTTCCGCAACTTGCTGAGAAAGAGGCACTCGTAATGTCGCGCGCACGCGCGCTTTTTTGCCACCGATTCCAAGAAATCCTTTTGTCGCTTGAGAGAGGATTTCAACTTCGACTCGTTCTCGTTCGACTTGGAGCTGTGCTAACGCAGCAGCAACCGCCTCCTCGATCGTTCTGCCTTCGGCTTCGACAGAATTCATTTGTGTTTTTCTCCTCCGGTATTTACACCAACCCTTTTTGATAGGCGTACTGCTGAGCGATGCTTAAGACGTTATTGACCAACCAGTAGAGAACTAAACCAGATGGAAAATTGACAAACATAATCGTGAAGATCACCGGCATAAGCATCATCATTTTCTGTTGGGCTGGATCTCCTGAAGCTGGAGCCATCATTTGCTGCAGTAACATTGTACCTCCCATGAGCAGGGTTAGGATAGGGAGGCCAGGAGGCTCAAAAACCAAGAGATTCCAGGAGCCTAATCGATCTGGCTGGGAAAGATCTTGAATCCACCCAAAAAATGGCGCTTGGCGTAGCTCTATAGCATTGCTGAGGGCTTGATACAGTCCAATAAAGACCGGCATTTGCACGATCATAGGTAAACAACCGCCGAGCGGATTAATCTTGTGGCGTCGGTAGAGCTCCATCATCTCTTTATTGAGCTTTTCCCGGTCATCTTTATATTCCTCACGGAGGCGTTCCATAAGGGGTTGCATTTCGCGCATATGCGCCATGGATTTAAAACTTTTATTGGAGAGGGGGAAAAAAGCAAGCTTGACTAAAAACGTGAGAAGAATGATATCAATTCCATAATTTCCCGTAAGCGAATGGGAAAATCGTAGTACATAGACGAGTGGCCGCGCAATAAAGTGAAACCAGCCAAAATCGATAGCGCGATCAAGTGTAGGACTAACTGCATTAAGAGCTGAAAAATCTTTTGGCCCAACGTAAATCGTGTAAGAAATCAGTTCGTGTCTCCAAGGAATAGTCAATCTTGTATTAGTTGTGCCTTGGTTAACACTGAGAAAAAAGTGATTAGAATCTCCTTCTGGTGGAAGCATCGCCACTAGAAAATAGGTGTCGGTATAGCCTCCCCAGCGGATACGACTTGGTCCCAGGTCCTTTTCTTCTTTTTTGAGATTGGCAGGGGATTCATAAATAAATTTCCGATCTACCAGCGCGACTGGTCCATGTTGACCAGAGGAGCTGCGGTGCGGCTCTGCACCATGCGTCCAAACTAAGGAGGCAAAGTTCGCAGCTTCAGGAGCTCCTTCGAGAGCGACCGTCAATGTCATACCGTACGTTTGTCCAGAAAAAGAGAAGGTTTTGCTGATACGCGTTCCGTTCGGCATTTTTCCTTTGCACGCTATTGTCGCTTGAGACTCTCCCTGGACGTGGATTTCATCATTGTTAGTTTCACATTCATAATAGACCGCTTCGTCGCTCAAAACAGAATCTTTCCCTTCCAATCTGAATTCCAGCGGGAATTCTCCATTCGTCCCTTCTACTATCATTTCTCGCGGCGGACTGTCTTTTCCTGTATCTCCTGGATACTGCTTGAGGCGAACACTTTGTAAACGTCCTCCTAACGATGTGAACACGGCGACATAGACGTCGTTCTCTACAGTGAGCTTACGCGCAGGAAGCGCAGTAGTTGTTGGAGGGGAGAGAGAAGCCTCCTTTGTCTCAGTAATTTGCGTTTTTTCTTCTGCGCCTTGTTGCGGGGTAGTCATCGCAGGAGTGGGCTGCGTTGGGGATTGGGTTGACTGGTGGACTGGCGGAGGAGGCGGATACAAATACGAAACCAGCTCCTGATACATAACCAAGATAAGAATAGAAAGAATAATCGCCAGGAGGCTTTTTTTGTCCATAAAAATTTGGCTGATTCTCTGCGGTTTTGTACTAGCGCACCGGGTCAACACCGCCGGGATGAAAGGGGTGGCATTTGCCCAACCGTATGATACTGAGGCCTATTCCTTTGCATACCCCGTATTTGTCCACCGCTTCTCGAGCATACTGCGAACAGCTCGGATAGAACCGGCAATTTTGGCCTAGTAGGGGTGAAATACATATCCGATACAGGAAGAGGGTGCTTTTCAACAAAAAAGCCCCTAGATGAGATGAGTACTGCACGAATAGAAATGAAGAGCGTGCAGATACATTCTTATAAAGGACGCTCAGCAAGAGACAATGCCTTTTCTAATTCTTCAGCGATACGGGTTAATGGTAGCGTATGTGCGCCCGTCCTCGGAATAATCACTATATCATAAGCTGGCGTGTTTGCCCTCCGCGTACGGAAAAACTCTCGCAAAAGCCGTTTCATGCGATTTCTTGCCACAGCATTACCAAAACGTCGTGTAACAGTAACGCCGAGGCGAGACTTTTCACCCTTTGCAGGAGACAATACTACCACGAAATGAGGACAGTGGCGACGCTTCCCATGACTTTGGAGAAAGAGGAATTCTCGGCGCACGAGCAGACGTGCAGATTTTGGAAATGCGAGTAGTTTACCTTGTCGAACTAGCGACGCGCCTGTTTGGGTGGAATCGAGACGGTGAGGCGTTTGCGCCCTTTGTCGCGACGGCGTTTGAGCACGGCTCGCCCTGCGGTCGTGCTCATCCGAGTGAGGAACCCGTGCGTGCGTTTTCTGCGGACGTTGCTTGGTTGATAAGTTCTTTTCATTGCGCTTCATCCGTTTACGTAGCGTTTTTATTAAGGAGCGGCTATATCACCATAGCCTAAGAGGTATGTCAATTTTCCCTCAAAGAAAAAGAAGCGTGGTAAAAGCCTGGATTTTGTTCTGGCTGGTACAGTGAGCAAGTAGCAATATTAGTTCAACGACAATCCCGTCCGTTTCCCCTTTCGGGCAGCACCTCCCCACAGTCGACCGAACAACATTCCGATCAACAACACTCCAGCACCTGCGAGAAACCATTGGATCGCTTCTTCTTTTTCTCGTGCGCTCTGCTGGGCTTGCAGTTGCGCCACCGTATCTGCATGTTGCATGGCTCGTTCCTCCGCTTGTTTGCGCGCAGCTTCAAGCTGCGTATGCTCCTGACGCAAGGTAACGAGTTCCTGCTCCTGTGCTTGTGTTTGGGTTTCGAGTTCCTTGATTTTTTGTTGTGATCGTTGCTCTATTTCTTGGATACGTTTTTCCACTGGGCTCTGATCAGTCATTTGATACTTGAGTACATACCCATGCAGACCTCCAGGGGTTGCCACAATGTAATGATCCTCAGATTCTCCGACAAACGTTACTTCTTGTCCGGTTTTCAGAATGGCAATAATCTTATTCTCAAGGCTTGGTCCGGTACGCACCAAAGCCTCACTGGTATTCTCACGTACGTACAGCGATTTTCCCAGCACAACCGAAGGACAACATATGGTAAAGCAGAATAAGAAAATGCTGATACGTCTCATCTCACACTGCCTCCACTTCCGCTCACATTTCTCAACCGTTCTTACACTCCAGCAAGTTCCTTAACCGTTCGCGGTACATCTACTGTCGCATTCTTCGCAGAGCCAATAGGGAAGAGAATAGGATGAGTGAGTCCAGCGGCTCGACAATCATGAATATATTCTTGCGCTTTTTCTTTTGGTCCAATGGCTGCCAGCGTGTGCACCATTTTATCGGAGATGCACTGGATTGCGTCTTCCCGCTTTCCTTCTTGCCACAGTTTACGAAATCTCTTCATGTCGTCGCCGAAATCATAGCGTGTAAACATGCGCACATACGAATCTACAAACCCATAGGAGGATAGTTCTCGTTTGTAGGCTTGCACGGCAGGTTGAGGGTCGTTCGTAACGCAGCAGCGTACGTACATAGCATAATCAATTGCCCGCGAGTCGCGCCCTACCGCTTCGGCGCCTTTACGCACCTCGGCAATCATGGGCCCGATCGCCTCTGGTGGAGAATAATTGAACAGCACGCCATCAGCTATCTCACCTGCAAGGCGTAACATGGCGGGATTGAGCGCAGCCAAGTAGATTGGTACTGGCTTATCCTTGGGGAGGGCGACACCAAATTGGAACCCCTTGGAACGATAATACTTACCCTCGAAATTCGTGCGTTCTCCCTTCAACACTTGCCGCATGATGGTCACGGCTTCACGCATGGCGGTCACCGCTGGCGGATACGCTGCACCATGCCAGCGCTCAGCAATGATTGGGCTGCCTACGCCCACGCCAATGATCGCCCTGCCTTCTGAAAGTTGATGGAGCGAAGCAAAACTCATTGCAGTCATGACCGGGGTGCGACTCTGAATAGCAATGACTGCTGTCCCTAGTTGGACGCGAGAAGTGGCGGTCGCGTACGCCGAAAGTACGGTCAGCGCATCGAGGCCGCTGACCTCACCAGTCCATAGTGATCGATAACCCAGCCGTTCTGCTTCTTGGGCTAAGTCAATGCTGCCACGGAATCCAATCGTTTCCCGCACAGGAAGTGCGAGCCCCAAATGTTGTTGCACGTCCGCCATATTTCCTTCTTTTTGCTTCTTTTCTGTGTTGCTCTACCCTACTACACGAACTTCGCTCCTAAAACTCCATCGTTTTCAGATCGTCAGCGAGTCGAAGTGGCGCTGCAGTTGCAGCTCGCACTTCTTCCACAGAAACGCCAGGAGCAAGTTCTCGTAGGAGGAAACCCTTTGCATCGACTTGAATAAGAGCAAGATTCGTAACGACCCAGGACACACAGCCACGAGCGGTTAACGGGTACGTACAAGCACGCAGCAGCTTTGCCTCGCCTTTTTTTGTAGAATGATACATCATCACAATCAGATTTTGAGCGCCAGCCGCAAGATCCATAGCGCCCCCAACCGCACCTGCGCTCATAGACGGAGTTTTCCAATTTGCCAAGTCACCATTTTCGGCGACTTGGAAACCGCCGAGAATGACTGTGCGAACGTGCCCGCCCCGCACCATAACGAAAGCGTCTGCGCTATGAAAAAAACTCGCGCCTGGCGTAAGTGTCACAAATTGAGAGCTAGCATTATACAAATCTAGATCTTCCTCCTCAGCACGAGCAAGCGCCCCATAGCCGAGAACCCCATTTTCTGCGTGCAACGTGATGTCTTCAGTAATAAAATCTGACACAAGGGTTGGCAGACCAATTCCTAAATTGACATAGTGCCCAGGCGTTAGCAGCCGGGCTGCGCGTAACGCCATCAGTTCAGGCGAGAGGCCCTGATCACTCTCCAGAGCAGCGTCAGCAACTTTAATCGTGCGTCCCAGCGTACGCATTAGCTTGAGCCCCGTCTCTTTCGTCAGCGGAGTTTGACGACGGACCAGCCTATGCACAAAAATGCCTGGTGTGGCCACCGCTTCTGGATCGAGCTGTCCGGGCGCAATAATCTCATCAACTTCTGCAATCGATACAGTTGCGGCGGCGGCGAACGGGGGATTAAAGTTCCGCGCTGTCCGACGATAGACAAGGTTGCCATGAGTATCTGCTTTGGAGGCGCGAAGCAAAGCAAAATCAGCTCGTAGTGCAGTTTCCAGGAGATACTCACGACCATTGAATATGCGTTTTTCTTTTCCTTCTGCGACGACTGTCCCCACTCCAGTTGGGGTAAAAAACGCCGGAATGCCTGCTCCACCAGCGCGAACCCGCTCCACCAGCGTACCTTGAGGAACCAACTCGAACTCAACTTCCCCGCGCCCAATTTGTTCAGCGAGGGGAGTGACGCGGTAGGAATAGCCGCCAAAGGAGGCGATGAGTTTTTTAATCTGTTTGTTCTCAGCAAGTATTTGTGGAGAATAGGGACCAAATCCTGGAGAATTACAGATAATCGTGAGGTCCTTTACCTCACGCTCTCGCAGCGCAAGCAGCAATTCATGCGGCCAGCCCTGCAAGACGCCAAATCCGCCAATGAGAATGCTCGCCCCATCAGGAATATCCGTAACAGCGATAGCAGCGGTGAGGGAGGGTTTTTGCATAGGCAGCGTCCTGCTAATTTCCGTACATATTCCTGCCAGCATTGATATAGATGCTGTAGTCTTGCACATCAGAGAGCGGCTTTGGTTGCGTATGGAACGTTGTCGAAGCGCCAACCGGAAGGTTATCGAGTTCCACGACTTCTTCAGCCAACTTATGTCCGCTACTGTTAAAGAAGGACACTTCGACCTTCGCTGAAGTCGCGGCAGAAGCCGCATTGTAGACCTCGCCACTTACCACCACGCCAGCGTCAGTACGTTCGAGTGTTTTACTGACGACGCGAACTTTTTCTTCCGCCCACAACGCCCACAACAGGTACACGACAAAGACAAAACCTAAGCTTGCTCCAAGCATCCATCGTGTTATGCGTGTGCTTCTATGCCTTGCCATTCTTGAGACTCCCCCGTAAGATGCCGCCAGCGATTATGCTGCGCGGTTTTATCCCGTGCAATTGGGGCGGATAAGGAGGAGAGCGCTGTGGCTGATCGGCCATGCGATTTGTGTGCACTTGCCCGTTATACGCAATGGTATGCAGAATTTCATCACCCGTTTCCGTTCACCATTCTCGACTGTGACTCGTGCGACGTGCCGATCGTCGTGCTCGGTGAACATCGAGTTGATGTGTCAGCAGAAGAAGTCGCCTATATGGAGAAGGCTCTCGCTCTGGTTGCTGAACAAAAATTTGCGGGCAAGTTCCCTAAATGGATCTTTGACCACCAAATGCGACAGATTCCTGACCACTATCATTTTCATGTACGTCCACTGCTCTGGTAAGAAGCAGAACTGCAGACGAGTAGGTTTATGCAGGCGGTAATGTTGCTTGGCCCTGGGAGGCTCTCCTGCGAGGACATTCCTCTTCCCACACCGGGGCCTGAAGAAGTTGTCCTGAAGATCGCCGCAGCTTTGACCTGCGGGACCGATCTGAAAGCCTTTCGTCGTGGGCATCCTAAGTGGCTCATGCCCACGCGCTTCGGCCACGAATATGCTGGTGCGGTCGCCGCGCGAGGAAAGCTTGTCGCCAGCGTGCGCGAGGGCGACGCTGTCATGCTCGCGCCCACTGCACCGTGCGGCGCATGTTTCTATTGTCAACGTGAACAGGAAACGCTGTGCGTATCTATCATGGAAACCATGGTGCTGGGAGGATACGCGGAATATCTGACGGTGCCAGCGCGCGTGATCCGCACCAATTTGTTCCAGAAGCCAGCCGCCTTGTCATTTACTGAAGCCGCCTTCCTAGAGCCGGTTTCGTGCGTCGTGCATGCATTGCAACAGCCAATGATTCGCCCAGACGATCATGCTGTCATCATTGGCGCTGGAGCATTTGGCCTGCTCCATCTCGTTGTACTCAAAGCATTAGGAGTCGAACAAGTCCACGTGGTGGCTCGCAACCCCCAGCGCGCTCAAATTGCCCGAGAACTTGGCGCATCGAGCATCATTCCTTGTGCAGCCGAAGACGCGCGGGCCGCGGTTCTTGATCTTACAGAGGGGCGCGGCGCCGACTTGGCCATCGAATGTACGGCGCAGCCGCACGTATGGGAAGCGGCGTTTCTGCTCGCGCGCCCTGGCGGACAGGTTGTGTTCTTTGGCGGATGTCCCCCGGGAACAACGATCTCCCTTGACACCTATCGGCTCCATTACGATCAAGTGCGCGTCTTTAGCCCCTTTCATTTCACGTCGCAAGCCGTACGTCGCGCCAGAGACCTTCTCGCCTCTGGAAAGATTCCAACGCAGGCTCTCATTAGCGGCTCCTATCCACTGACCCAGCTGTCGCACGCTTTTGACTTGTTGCAGCAGGGACAGGGAATTAAATACGCAGTCATCCCTTAACCCAATACGAGCATCCTTATGAAACTTGTCACCCCGATTGAAGCAATTCGCGCCATTCCCGATGGCAGTGTTGTTATCTTTCCGCATGGCTGTGTCGAACCGACAACTCTGTACGACGCCTTTCAGCAAGAGGTCGATCGTTTTCATAACCTGACAATCTACTCAGGGTTAGCGTTTGGCGACTATCCGTTTTTGCGCCGTGGACTCGGAACCAACTTTCGTTACATCACCTGGCAAGCGGCGCCGCGCATTCGCCAGCTTTTCAAAGAGAAAAAAGTCGACTTGGCGCCGATGCGGTTTAGCGAGATCACACGACTGGTCAACAAAAATGGGCCGGTGAAGCCTGACGTTGTCGTTACCCAAGTCTCTCCTCCCGAAGCCGACGGCACGGTAAGTCTGGGAATTTCGGTCAGCTTATACCAAGACTTCATCGATAGCGCCCGCTTAGTGATCGCCGAAGTAAATCCCAACATGCCAGTCACGGCAGGCAACAGCCGAGTACCAGTAGAAAAAATCCATCTCGCCGTTGAATCGTCCACGCCCATTGGCGAGTACCATACGCCGCATCAGAGCGAGCGGGACACACGCATCGCTGATTACGTGCTCGATTTGATTCCCGATCATGCCTGGGTGCAACTCGGCGTCGGTTCCGTGCCGGACCTCGTCCTTTTCCGTTTGGCGGAAAAACCGCGGATCAATCTGTATTCAGGCATGCTTTCCCAGGGACTCATCCGTTTCGTAGAAAACGCGAGACATACCCCGAAACTCGTGACTGGCGAATTAGCTGGAGATAAAGACTTGTATGCTTTCTGCGGACGCACCCCACTTGTGGAAATGGTGACCTCAAGCGTCACTCATAACATCTTGTTACTCGCCAAGCTGCCACGTTTCACTTCGATTAACTCGGCGGTCGAAATCGATTTACATGGTCAAAGTAATGGTGAAACAATTGGCGACGTACAGATTAGCGGGGTAGGAGGCAGTTTGGATTACATCGAAGCTGCGGCACTGGCGGAAGGAGGCGTCTCGATCATCGCGCTTCCTTCTACTACGGAAGATGGAAAGCATTCTAAGATTGTTCCTCGCCTGGCTGGCGGGATTGTGACCACACCGCGGTTCTGCACAGATTATATTGTCACCGAGTATGGCGTTGCTCGACTCAAAGGGAAAGATTTGCGATCGCGGGCGGAGGCGCTTATCGCTATCGCCCATCCCAATTTCCGGGATGAGTTAGCAAAAGGTTTGTAAAACCCGCTAAGATGGTAAACAGAAGAGGAAAGAAAATAGAAGTTTCCTCTTCTGTCCTCTCGTTTCCTCCATATTGCTTGTTTTCTTCTTTTATTTCCTTTCATTGTTTTCCTCAGGCTCAGCTCAGCCTTTTTTCTTTCTTGCCTCTTTGCTATTCTCGTCGCCTACGGGCAACTAAATCTATTACGGCGTGGGAGAGCATTATCATGATCGAACGTGCGGCAATTCTCAGCACTGGCGACGAAATTACCACTGGCAAAGTTGTCGACAGCAACTCGAACTACCTCGCGGATAAGCTCGTTGAGGCTGGTGTTGAGGTCGCTGCAGTTCTGACTGTGGGCGATGTAGCCGAACGCATAGTCTGGGCGTGGCAGCAAGCCATACAGCAGGCAGATATCATCATCTCAACTGGCGGGATTGGTCCAACAGCGGACGATCTCACTACCGAACTCGTGGCAAAAGTCGCTGGCGTCGATCTATTTTTCTCCGAAGAAATCGCAGACA
>CAZUFQ010000042.1:14912-15530 GCA_964618735.1 uncultured Enterobacteriaceae bacterium | reverse complement strand
ATGATCGGCGTCGAAGGCTATTTGGAATCCGCCGCCGCTGGTCTCTTGGCCGGTCTCAATGCGAGTCGATTGGTCAAGAACGAACCGTTGCTTACGGCGCCACCGACCACATCAGTAGGCGCGATGCTCACGTACGTGACGAGCGATGAACGCCGCGAATTTCAGCCGATGAACACCAACTATGGCTTGTTCCCGCCGCTTGCTGGCAAACTGCGGGGTCGAGAAAAAAAGACGGCGCTTGCCGAGCGGGCCTTACACGACCTCGCGGCTTGGCAGACCGCCAACGAACTTATCCCCCCATCTTTGCCCGCACCCTTCACGCTGGTTGCTTCGCCAAAGCACTTGTCAGCGTAAAAACAACTAGACCTTAATAGTAGGATGGCTCCCGCCACTTCGGCAGGGCGGGATGGGGCCCCGGTGACCTTCCCGGGGTCGTTCCGGGCCGACCTGCGGCGTTTGCTGAAGGAACGGTTGGTTGCTGACTATCTAGCTGATTTTCCGCGAGATACGGCGACGACGGTTACGCCCCCCTCGGCGCGTAACCGAGAGCCGGAGAGCGACCGGTGACCGACGATCCCCGCCTTGTCGGCGCGCCGGCCGGCGAAGATCAGGAGCCGT
>CAZUFQ010000042.1:10324-14902 GCA_964618735.1 uncultured Enterobacteriaceae bacterium | reverse complement strand
GCTTCCCAGGTCGGAAGGTCCCGCGAGGCGTTTCCACCAGGGGACCCCGCCGCCAAAGCTCGCTGCGCTCGCCACCGTACCGTTGACGAGTTGTAGAAAAAACCAGAAAGCTAAAAAGAGGACCGCAGGCACCGTTATTACTTGGAGAAAGATGAAAATAGGCACGAGGGTCACAATCCGTGCGCGTGGGAATAGGACGAAATATCCGCCCATCACTCCAGCAATGGCGCCGCTGGCGCCGACGACTGGCACTCCGGACTGTGGCCCGGTGAGATAATGGACGTAGGCGGCGATAATTCCACAGACAAAATAATACAGGAGGTATGAGCCCCTACCGAGACGATCTTCTACATTGTCTCCAAAAATCCACAACGTCCACATATTGCCGATCAAATGCAACCAACCGCCGTGGAGAAACATAGAGGTCACCATCGGCGCGAAGCGCGCAGGAAGGTTCCACGGTTCGGTGTGCGAGACGTGAAAGTAGACAGCTGGCACGAAGCCGTGGGTCAAAATGAAACGATCAAGAGTTCTTCCTAGTCCAGTCTCATAAATAAACACAAGGGTATTTACGGCTATAAGCAACACGGTCACAAAGGGAAAGGAAGCAGAGGGGTTCGCGTCGCGTAAGGGAATCATATTGTCGGAGATTGTACTACAAATTCATCGCGTTCGATAAGTTGACTTCTACACAAAACTTTAGGTCGTTACGTCTCTATCTCACTTTTATACTTGTCTTTACGGTCGCTTTCTCTTTTTGCTTCATGAGATCAATACTAGTGCGCTTGACAAAATATGCGAAGAGAGAGGTATAGACGATGAAGCGACTGAGGACGCCACGTATCATAGGAGGAACCAGATGAGAAAACCACAGGGAGCGCTCAGTCTTGTTGTAGTAGTCAGTGGATTGTATCTTTTTCTGAGTTTCTCTAGCGTCAAGGGACAGGACCGGCCGATTCCCTTTGAGGATGCCCCGACGCAGCCTTCGCTTGGCAGCGCTAATGGCCGTCCACCGCTGCCGGAAACGGCGTCCGCAGGCGCTGTCGCAATCTACATTGCGAAGATTCCAGACAAGCCTGGGTTCGTCTGCGTACGCGTCGTGAACGATACACCCCTCTTACGAAATCCCATCAAAGATTTGCTGCTCCAGCAGCGAGAAGAAGGGCAATTCAAAGAGTTGATAGAGGTGTTGCCAACACCACAGAACCACCCAGGGATCATTATTGGGGAAACGCTTCCCGCTCTGGCGTCTGGTCCGGTAGAGAAAGGGACTCTACTGACTCGCCAGATGCCGCTTTATACGCCCCTCCCGCCTGGCGTGTACCGAGCGTGCGTTCGCTATCGTACGCTCCAAAAGAGCCTGGACCAAGAAGAAGCCTGCTCTGAAGAGATCTCCTTGCCTTAGTAGACAGAACATGCATTCCTGCCCGACACGCCCGCCATCTTTGACGAAGATGACAATCCGTTGCTCGGGCGGTTAAGTAAATAGAAAGAAGCTGGCGCAGTGGCGCAGGCAGATGAAAGACGCTACCAGGGCTGAGCGCATAAAATTGACAAAGCGCAAGTAACTGACCAAACCGGGGCTGCGGATACCGGCAAGGACAATATGTGACTCTCCAGGGTGCTGATAAAACTAACTCTTGAGGAAAACACTTCATGGTGGCAGAGAGAAAAACGATGAAACGGCGACTATGGTGCTGTCTCGCCTTAGCGGTAGGAGGGGGGTGCCTGAGCCTCTTTTTTCTTCCTGCCCTGGGGAGAAGTCAAGGCGCCCTTTTTCCTCCCCCGAGCTGCTTGCCAATGCAGGAGCAAGGACCGGCTGATACCGTCTCCCTCGATGTCGCCAAGGCCATAGACATTCCTGGGTTTGTCTGCGTCCGAGTACTCAATGGGTTCAGTGAACAAATCCTCGCCAGTCCTCAGGGCGTGCGGTTACAAAAGCGCAAGGCAGGGAAGAAACAGCAGCACGGTTTCCAAGGCTTTGAACCTGTTTCGGCGGGAGCAAAGTCCCCGACGGATGCGGGCATCATACCGGCTCATGGGGTAATGGACTGGTGGCTGCCTTATGCGAAGAAGCCAGCGGCTCCTGGGATCTATAGAGCCTGTTTCAGCTACATCTCTCCAGGACAGAAAAAGGGGCTCCAGGAGGTGTGCTCTCAGGAGTTCTCGTTAAGCAAAGGGGATGACATTCCGTCCCTTCCTGGTTGTCCGTCGTTGCCAGATCAGGAGGCAACCCCGCGGATCTCGATCCAGGTGGGAAAGCGATGGGATACAACCGACCTCGTCTGTGTACGAGTGATTAACGGACTGAGTGTAGACATCATTTATGGGGCAATAGCATTCTGGCTGCAGAAGTGGGAGGACAAAGAGGGAAAGTTTCTGAACATCGAGGACCCCGATTTACGCGGGACAGCAGTGCAACCGGTAGCATACATGCTGCGAGCAGGAGGGGTGTTAGATCGCTATCTTCCTCATTTTCGCCAGCCTGTTCCTCCCGGCAGATATCGGGCTTCTTTTCGATTTACTGTCTTTGGTCAGACCGTTAAGGAGGAGGTGTACTCCGCGGAGTTTTCATTACCGTAGAGAGCGACATGCCGCTGCTCATGTCTCCAAAGTTGAAAAAAGAAAAGGTGAATCTGTGAGAATATCCTGGGTGAAACTCCTCCGCAGAGCCCTCTTCTTCATGGTGCTGACCCTGCTCTTCTTTTTCCACTCTTTTTCTCAATCTGGAACTCTTCTGATCCCGGAGCCAGTGCATGGTGCACGACATGGGGAGCCAATCTGTCCTTCGCTCCCCGCGCACGGTCTAGAGCGCCAGCTCTCGTTATTTGTTGCCCCAACAACAGACCATCCGGGCATCGTCTGCGTGCGTGTGTACAACGGCGGGCCAGAGTGGATCTCTTATGGCTGGTTATCTTTGCGCTTGGAGCGGCGCTGGTTTGGGGTGGTGTGGTCGTCAGTGTTGCATCCCAAAGATCTGTTTCCGGAGTGTCAGGGGTGTGCAGTTCAGCCCGTACTGATAACTGTACCAACAGGAAGTTTTAGAGACTATTTTATGCCTTCTATGTACGCATCTGTGCATGCTGGGACGTACCGGGTGCGTTTCCGCTACCGTCTTGCTGAACAAGAAGAGGAGCGAACCGTGTACTCAGAGCCATTTACTGTAGCCCCCTCTGTAAACGAGAAAAAAGGTTAAGAACAATACTCGTCTACCAATTATTCTGAGAGTCATTTCCTTTCTGAGAGTCATTTCCTTAAGGATGAAGGAACTGATGAGGATGTCTGTTCCGGTGAAGTCTCCTTGCCATAGAGGGAAGAGCGATGAAGGAAATTAGGGTCAGGCTTAAATAAATGGATTTCCCGATAAACACCGCATCGTGCTTCCTCCAGAACTTGCCGCGCACGTTGCAGTGCAAGAACGGGAAGGACATCTAGTGTTCTGAAACACAGTCTGGAAAACCTTGATAGACAATACCCCGCCGCTCATTACTGCCCGACATGCCCGTCATCTTTCACGAAGATGACAATCCGCTGCTCAGGAAGAAACTCCAACACATCTTTGACACGAAACCCTAGCGGTTCAATTTCCGAGCGTAGCTGAATCAGCGTGGTCTTATGTTCGGGTTTGATCGGCACAGTGGGATCTTCACCCCGATATTCAATCAGCACCAAACGCCCGTCAGGTTTAAGCGCACGGCGAATCTGTCCGAGAGTTTCCTCCGGATAAGCCAGTTCATGGTACACGTCGACCATAAGCGCGAGATCAAGAGTGTTCTCGGGCAATTTCGCGTCAGTGGGGGTACACAAGATCGGTTCAACATTAGTAATGTTTGCTGCACGCAGCTTGCCGCTCAACAGAGCGAGCATCTGCGGTTGAATATCGGTGGCGAGCACTCGCCCCTGCGGTCCAATCCGTTTCGCAAGGCGCAGGCTGAAATAGCCCGTGCCTGCACCAATATCGGCGACAGTGCTCCCCGACTTGACGGCTAACTCATCCAAAATTTTCTCGGGCTGTTGCGTTGCGTCACGGTCAGAGCGTTCGAGCCAGTCGGCGCCACGGTAACTCATCGGCGGCGCAATGACGCGGCCTTTGTATGTCTTCGGCGCAGCGTCTTCTGCACTTGACAGAGACAAGCTGAATACAGCGAGACCAATGCCCAACACGACTCCAGCAACACCGGGCGCAAAAAACCTGGGAAGGAAACACCGACAGCGCTTCAACGCCGGAAAGGAAATCATACGCGAGAGATTGTACTACAAATCTATCGAGTCCGATAAGTTCTCCTCGACTACCCCGATAGAGTGCTCATCCCTTATGCTTGACAATTCTGTTCTCGTCATTGCATCATTCCTGGAATCAGACTGTTCTCGTGGCGTTTGATTTTATGTGGTGAAGTTCAGAGGAGAGAATCTATGCAATTCATGAAGCTCGGTAAAACAGGAATCACTGTCTCGCGCCTCTGCCTTGGCTGTATGACGTACGGCGGCGGGGAACAACCGCGTTGGGCGATGCGGCGCGATTGGGCGCTCGGGATGGACGAGGCGCGCGACCATTTCGCTCTGGCGCTTGAAGCTGGG
>CAZUFQ010000042.1:0-10224 GCA_964618735.1 uncultured Enterobacteriaceae bacterium | reverse complement strand
GCGCTCTATACCGCCAAAGAGCACGGCTGGCATCGGTTCGTATCGATGCAGAACCATTACAACCTCATATACCGCGAAGAAGAGCGTGAGATGAATCCGCTGTGTATCGACCAAGGCGTGGCGCTGATTCCGTGGAGCCCGTTGGCGCGCGGGTTCTTCGCCGGCAACCGGACGGCTGCAGCCGGGCCGCAGGCGACCAAACGGGCGCAGACCGATGAGTTTGCGCAGCGGAATTATTTTCAGGAGAATGATTTTGCCGTGGCCGCCGCGGTAGAAAGAGTCGCCCAACAACACGGCGTGTCGCCGACACAAGTTGCGTGTGCCTGGATTTTGCAAGCGCCAGGCGTGACGGCGCCAATCATCGGAGCGACCAAAATTCCGCACCTCAAAGAACTCTTTGCAGCGGTGGACATCAAACTAAGCGCGGAAGAGGTCGCCGCAATCGAGGAACCGTACCAGCCGCACCCCATTCTTGGACATGAGCAACCCAAACCGGCAAAAATGGTGAAGTGAAGAAGTCAACTTTAACAAGGTGAAGAAATCTTTTATGCGAGGTGAGCACGATGGACTATAACGTGATTGATGCTGACGGTCATATTTGTGAACCCCCTGATTTGTGGGAACAGTACATCGACCCCAAATTCCGCGAGGGCTGCCCCAAACTGGTGACGTTTGAAGATGGCATGGAAATCTTCCGCGTTGAGGGCGACGATGCTATCGACCTCGGGGGCGGCAAGAAACGCATCAGTTTTGGCGGCGTGGGAGCGATCGGCTCGCGTGAGGGGAAGGTGTCGCCGTCGATTCCTTACACTCAGGGACGCAAAGGCGGTTTTGATCCCCATGCGCGTATTCCCGACATGGATGCGGAGGGCATCGACGCCGCGTTCTTGTATCCGAGCCTTGGTCTGTTCCTGGGCTCAGTCAAAGATCCCGATTTTGCGGCGGCCACGTGCCGCGCGTACAATCGTTGGCTGGCGGATTATTGTAAACCCTACCCGGAGCGGCTGTTTGGCGCTGCGATGCTGCCCATGCAATCTGTCGAAGGCGCCGTGCAGGAACTACAGTATGCCGTCAAGGAGTTAGGTTTTCGTACAGGATTCATTCGGCCCAATCCCTATAATGGGCGCGTGCTGCACGACCCCGCCTTTGAACCACTGTGGACTGTAGCGCAGGACCTCAACTTTTCAATCGGCATTCATGGCGGCTCTGAAAGTGGACAACCAACGTTGGCCATGGACCGTTTCCGGAAAGGCGGCGCCGTGCGTCACTGTGTCGCGCACACGTTTGAGATGATGGCTGCGGCGACCAGCTTCATCATGTGTGGGATTTGTGACCGCTTCCCTCGGCTCAAAGTCGCGTTCTTGGAGTCAGGCGGCGGTTGGATGGCCGGGTGGCTTGATCGTATGGACCGGCATTTTGACGATGTGGGGATGAACGACACGGGATTGTCGATGCGACCCAGTGAGATTTTCGGCCGACAGTGCTTCATTTCGTTCGAGCCAGTAGAGAAATCGCTGGCCCTATTGGCGGACTATATCGGCTCGGACAACATCTTATGGGCAACCGACTACCCACATCTCGATGGATTTACCGATGCGCCGAACATGATCAAAGCGATGGGAATGCCGCCGCACACGCTGGCGAATGTGTTGGCGGGCGGCGCCAAACGATTTTACGGCATGCAATAGCGGAGACTGAGGTGGTGGTGGGACGGTTGTCCATCACCGCCTGACCAAGGAAAAATAAGGGAGCCCAAGTTCACAATCGGCAAGCTGTTTCATCTATTGCTCGAACGAACCCCTATGTTATCAATATCCATCAAAGCTGCTTATGAAAGAGGCCCTTCTTGGCAGGGTGGTCTTCTCTGGAGCACAAACGAAAGAGAAGAGCCCCCTGGTCGCGAGGAATCCTCCCGAAAAAGATGAAACTGCTTGCAGCTCCATTTTTCCACCCCAAGAAAGATTTCCCTTCGGGCGCCTGTAGCCCCCTAGCCCCTGAATTGACTCGCTGTTCGTTGGACCACGGGAGAGCCAGCCCGCGGCCACCCCAAGGGCGGGGCCTTTATTGAAGAGGCTCTCACGGTGTGCTAAAAGGGTGACACTCCGTGAGCGACTGCGTGTCGGCCTCGTCTCATGGCCCCGGGGGCGCCCCCGGTAAGGCCCAGGGACCGGGGGACACGCTCGAGAACGGGGAACGAAAATAGAATAGAAAAACAAGAAGGAGTGTGTTTTATGGCAACTGCAACGCCCCCAGAATTTATTGTCATCTCGGATGAGGCCCGAAAAGTAATTCGTGAAGCGAAAACGCAGCTCGGACTTTCTCGCGAAACCCTGGAGCAACGCGCAAAAGTAGGAACGGACTATGTGAAGAAACTCGAATTAGGGCGACGGCAGCGTGCTGAAGCTGGCCGATTGCGTCGCGTCCTGCAGACAGTGCAACAGGCCGCAGCCCGTGGACAAGTTCCCGTCAAACTCACAGCGCGCATCGACCGGGTGGTGAAAGCAGTCTCCCCCAAAGCACCCAAAGCAGAGAAGAAGGCTGCGCGGTAGCACTAGTTGCTTCTGTATACGGAAGAATTCTCTCGCCTTAACTTTCAGTGCGTCAGGGCGGCGTTGCTTGCTATCCTCATCCCCTCTTCATCGCAACGCCGCAGCTCTTATACGCGCCTTCGCCCAGGCTCTGTTGCCTTTCAACGCCGGCAGGGAGCGCAAAAAAGAGAGAGACGCCATTAGGGCAGATGCCTAACAGCAGGACTGATCTGTTTATGTAACAGCAGTGTTCTCACAAGATGTGCTGCAGAGAGAAAAGGCGGCGGTAGCTTCCATCCGTGGATGCTTTGATTCCGCCGCTTTCTGCCGGCGCGGAAATCCATCCTGGATGCTCCCAGTTCCTCCTCCTGGACAGGAGCGACGGCAGCACTCTACTCTATTTCTTTGTCGGTTGTCAATAGTCATAATTGTTATTTATCCAACAAAGTAATTTTTGCAAAGACAAGAAAGATCTCAGTTCGTTACGAGCATGATGAGCGGCAGCCATAGGTCTCGAACATATCTGCAATTCCCAATACTGAGGAATACTTGCTTACTTTCCAGCCTTGCTTGCCTTGATTCGAATGAGATATGGTCCGGGGTCATACAAATATAAGGAGGAAAAGCTATGGTCAAAGGGTTTGCTCTTATCGTCAAAAAAACAGGCATCAGTGATGAACAATTTCACAGCCATTGGCGTAGCGTACACGCCCAATTAGCGCTTCGTATCACCAGCCTCCGCCGATACGTCCAAAGCCACCGTATGCCAGGCCTGACAGCCAGCTTTCCTTCACCGCGTTTTGATGGCGCTGCTGAAGTCTGGTTTGACAGCCTTGAGGCAGCGTTGCAAATGCGCGAGAGTCCGGACTATCTGGAAGGCGCTTATAAAGATGAACCAAACTTTATCAATCAACCGGAGCTACGCTGGCTTACCACGCGGGAGAATATCGTCGTGGCTGGGACGCCAATGACTAAAGACGCCGCCTGCGTGAAAGGCGTTTTTCTCGTTAAACGGAAACCGGGGCTGAGTGTGGCCGAGTTTCAAGATTACTGGCGCACGAAGCATGCCCCTCTTGTCCCTCGTACGCCTCATTTGCTCCGCTATGTGCAATGCCATGTACTGCCGGAGACATACGAAGCTGACACTCCCCCTGCGTACGACGGCGTTGCTGAACTATGGTGGCCGAACGTAGAGAAATTTAAAGAGTCCTGGGCGTCGCCAGAATTGCAGGTCGAACAGCTGACTGACGCAAAACAATTCGTCGATGGTCAGAATTCAGCGGCGTTTCTCGCCGAAGAGAATCGTGTGATCTGGCCGTAATTGATGCGATCTGGCCTTTTCGAAAAGGGAACGGAGACAAATTTTCTCACAGGAGAAGAGCAGAGTCGACAATATTTTTTGCTTGGGCTTAGGCTCCGTCTGAACCTAAGCAGAACAGAGCCTACCGAGTACGAAGTTGAATAAGCAACCTGTCCCGCTCAGGATAGCAACCACACTCTATCATCCTACCTCAGTTGTCTTTTCTGCTAACTCAGCCGTTGCTATTGCGACGGCTGCATGTTCTGTGGTCAACCAGGAAAACGCCGCAGTACCAAGCAAGCCGGCTATGCCGCTGAATATAAAAAGTGAGCGCAGCCCGGTAATCTCTGCTAGCACGCCCGCAAGGACGGGGCCGAGCATCATACCGGCGCTCATCGCCATGTTCATAATTCCCATCAGGGCGCCCATACCCCCATGATGTCCTTCATCCGCGGCAATGGCGGTGAGCGCCGGCAGCGCCATCGCACCCATCGCGCCGGCGAGTGCGCCGATGAGGAGAAGATGCACGAATCCTTGGGCAAACCACACAGCGGCAAAAGCAAAAGAAGCCAGATAGCCCCCAGCAGCAATCAGTAACTGCCGGTTCATACGGTCCGCCAAACGACCAAACGGCACTTGCACCAGCGAGCTCACTAACATGTAAGTGGCAAGCACAGTGCCGATTTGTCCTTTATTCATCAACAGCACTTCAGTGCCGAGCAGAGGAAGGAAAGAAAACCATAAGCCCATTTGAATGGAGTTAATCATGCGGAAAAAGGCAAGTCCGCGAATTTTCGGGCGTCGTAGAAGGACGAAATAGGAAAAAGACTGTCGTTGCGCATGCGCCGTTGGTCGCGCTTCGGGTAATAAAATGAGTACAGCAAAAAAAGCCGCAAGATTAAGCACCCCCATCAAGTAAAAGCTCGACTCTATGCCATACGCATCGCTCAACCATCCACCTATGAGCGGACCGATGCCAAAACTGCTTGTCAGAAATAAGTTAAAAATCCCCATGTAGGTGCCTCGTTTGTCCGGCGGAGCAAGGTCGCCGACGTAAGCAGTAGCAATAGGGAAGATGAGCGCCATCACGCCGCCCTGGAGGAAGCGCCCCACGATGAGCCAGAACATATCCGGGGCGTAAATGTACCAGAGCGAAAGGAGGCTGCAGAGTAACTGCCCAAGGGCAATGAATTTTTTCCGCCCATATTGGTCTGAAAGGCGACTGATAAACGGCATGAACAACATTTGTGCGAGCGGAAAGCTAGCGAAGAAGATGCCGATGGTGATCCCAGTTGCTCCCAAGGTTTTGGCGTAGATCGGCAGGAACGGAATGACGATGCCCATACCAAGGTTTCCGGTAAAGACAGCAAGATTCAGCGTGTAGAAAATGCGTTGGTTCACTCCCGGAACTCCCCAAAATGACTTTTTCTTTTAATATATCAGAGCGAGAGGGAACCTGTCCTGCCCTACCACCGCTTTTCTGAGAGGGGTGGTTTCTGCTAAAGAACGAAACAACTAGCTAACGCACGAATGCAACGAACGCAACGGAGGGAATATCTATGTTTAATCACCCCGTAATTTCGGCGGACGGCCATATTGATCTCCCCTGGTTGCCGCCCACTTTATTTACCGAAAACGCCCCTGCCGCCTTAAAAGATAAAATGCCGAAAGTGGTAGACGCCCCGGAAGGAAAAACTTGGGTCGCCCATAACGGCGCCACCCTTGGTCTGGCGGGCGGTATGGGGTCGGCTGGACGCCCATATATTCCTGGACAGATTTATCGATCGGACCGGATGGCGTCGGAAGGTCTCTATGAATCCTACAAGCGCGGCATTCTGCGCACCTCTACGCCAGAGTATCGGCTGCGCGATCAAGATCGCGATGGGGTGGTCGGTGAGGTGTTATACGGGATTCTCGGCGCGGCGTTTCGTCTGCAAGAGCCTGAGATCGTTGAAACGGTTGTCCACATTTACAATGATTTTGCCGCCGACTTTAGCAGAGCCTGTCCCGAACGCTTGGCCACGATTGCCTGTTTGCCCACCTTTTCGCCAGGCAAAGCCGCTGATGAACTACGACGCTGCGCTAAGATGGGAATCAGAGGAGCGGAGATTCCCATTTCTCCTGGAATGATGCCGTTGTGGCACAATGATTGGAACCCGCTGTGGCAGGCAGCGCATGAGTGCAACATTCCCATGCATTTCCATACGCTTGGTCCGAAACAAGATCTGACCTGGCTTTCCGACCACCGTTCACGCCGGATGTGGCTCGCCACGCTCCTCGCAGGGTTTCAGATGTCCATGGTTGAAGCGATGGCGGCCATAATTTACAGCGGTGCGCTCGAACGTCTACCCAATCTCAAGATCGTCATCGGCGAAGCGGGGATTGGCTGGATTCCCTACGTACTCGAACGCCTCGATTACGAGTGGGAAGATCAGTTCAAAGATCTCGAACTGACCATGAAACCGAGCGAGTATTGGTACCGACAGATGTACGCGACTTATCAGCAGGACCAAGCCGGCATCGATCAGATTGAGAAAGTGGGCGTCAATAACGTCATGTGGGGCTCGGACTTCCCGCATCCCGACGGCGTCTGGCCAGACTCGCAAGAGTTTTTACACAAACAACTTGACCACCTGCCTGAAGCAACACGCCGCAAAATCGTCTACGAGAATGCGGCGCAGTTGTATGGATTTCCGATGAAGAATTAACGACCTGGCGCGCCCCGCGGGAGGAAGCTTCCTGTGGGGCTCTTTCCTTTAGTTACACAAAGAGATCATTGACCATCATAGTACCTTGCCTCGATCTCATTACCTTCAGGATCGTGAAAATAGATAGACGTGCCGTTGCCGTGCGCGCCCCAGCGCGGGTGGGGTCCGTCAACAACGATGCCGTGCCTATGCAAGCGCTCTTGCAGCTTGTCCCATTCCGGCTTCTCTAGCGTCAGACAAAAGTGATTGAGGTTTGGTCGCCCTGATATGCGCCGCTGGGCGCCTTCCCACATCTTCCGCGGCGCAAGGTCGATCACGGTATCGCCATTGATGCGGACCGAAGGAAACGGGACGTGACCATTGCGAAATTCCTCAAGCCGTTCCGGCTCTAATTCGACCACCTGAATGTAGAAGCGGACGAGCGCTTCGACATCTTCTGCGTTAAGCACGATGTGATCCAGCACTGCTTTCATAGAACGTCTCCCATGCAAGGGTCAGCAACATTTACCTTCGCAGTGTAACCCTTCTTGGTTGCGTCGCCTAGCATCGCGCTTGACCCTTCAGAGACCTGTTGTGTACAGTATTTTCGCGCCAAACAATAAGAGCGAAAAGGAGCTATGCTTATGAAGATCCTTCCCATTGCCGTGCTCGCAGATAATTACGCCTATCTCATTATTGACGAAGCCTCGAAAGAAGCTGGTGTTGTCGACCCTTCTGAAGCTGGCCCTGTGGCGGACGCGGTCCGCAGAGAAGGCGTGAAATTATCCGCAATCATCAATACTCACCACCATTGGGATCACGTCGGCGGTAATGAAGAACTGGTGAAGGAGTTTCCTGGCGTCAAAGTCTATGGTCACAAACGCGACAAGGACCGCACCCCAGCCATCACAAACCTCGTAGATGAAGGCGACACGCTCAGCATCGGCCAACATCAAGCGCGTTTCCTGTTTATCCCGTGTCATACGAACGGCCATGTGGCGCTGTATTTTCCACAGGAGAAGGCAGTCTTTACTGGCGACACCCTTTTCATTGCCGGCTGTGGCCGGCTGTTCGAGGGCACGGCGGCGGATATGCATAACAACATGGTAAAACTGATGGCGTTGCCAGATGACACTCGCGTGTACTGTGGGCACGAATACACGGTGAAAAATCTCCAGTTCGCTTTGACGCTGGAACCCAGCAATCCAAAGGTGCAAGCGAAACTCCGCTGGGCGCAGGACATGCGCGCCAAGAAGTTGCCCACGATTCCTTCCACCGTGGCGGAAGAAAAAGAAATTAACCCATTTGTCCGTGTGGACAACGCGGAACTGCAGAACAATGTCAAAAGCAAATTCCCCGAAATTACCATTGAGCCAGTCGCGGTCCTGGAGAAAACGCGGCATCTGAAGGACAATTTTTAGAGCCTATAAAATCTCTGAGATGAAGAAATGCAGGGGGTAGGTTTCATACTGAGCACACTTTCAGGAGCTAATTCAGACTGCCTCCCGCTCGTACCCAGGCTCCGCCTGGGTACGAAGGCATAGAGCCAGCTAGACAATGCGTGCCCAGGCAGAGCCTGGGCACGAGGTTAAACATGTGATGATACGTCAGGTCTGATGCGTGTTCCGTGTTGCGTAAAACGTCTCTCTGTTAGGAGTTTGCATGTCCTCAGCAGTAAAATTTGGTGTTGGTCTGCCTAATGGATTCCCACATGGAGAAATACATCCGACGGCGTTTCTCGAAGTAGCAGAACGCGCGGAAGCGTATGGCTACGACTCCGTCTGGGCAGGCGACCACATCGTCTTTCATGTTCCACGATTCGAGATTTTTACGACGCTGGCCGCCGTTGCGGCGCGGACGAAACGCGTGCAGTTCGGTCCAGCCGTCTTGTTGCTCTGCTTGCGCAATCCCGTTCACGTGGCGCAGAGTATCATTTCTCTTGATCACATGTCTGAGGGGCGCTTTGTGCTCGGCGTTGGTGTTGGTGGGGAGCACCCTAAAGAGTTTTTGGCTTCCGGTGTCCCGGTGAACCAACGTGGGCCGCGCACCAATGAAGCGTTAACAGTCTTGCAGAAATTGTGGACCGAACCGTCGGTTACATTCAATGGCAAGTATTACCATGTGGAAGAAATCGGGATGAAGCCTGCCCCATTCCAAAAACCGTATCCTCCTATTTGGGTGGGTGGACGTAGTGAAGCTGCGTTGCGGCGCACCGCCAAGTATGCACAAGCCTGGGCTCCGGCTTTTGTGACTCCGGAAAAGTACAGCGAAGGGAGAACCCAGCTCGCCGCCTTCTGCCGTGAATATGGGCGTGATCCACGGGAAGTACAATCGACGATGTACTTTTTCGCCAATGTTGCGGATACCCGAGAGCAAGCCTGGGCTGAAGCTGGAGAGTTCTTGAGCAAGAACTACAACATTCCTGCCAAACCGTTTGAACGTCTCGCAGTCCACGGGTCGCCAGAAGAATGCATTGCCCGGACGCGACAATACATTGACGCCGGCGCCGAACATATTGTCATTCGTTTCGCCAGCTTCAACCCGCTCCAGCAACTGGAACGTTGGACGAAAGAGGTGCTGCCAGCGTTGCGTTAAGATCAATTGCGACGGGAGGCTTCACAAAACTTTCTCTTACGAGTGAAGATCGATGAGCCTGTCATTGCGAGGAGCGATCAGCGACGAAGCAATCTCTGTTTTCGGGCAAAGATTGCTTTGCTCCGCTCGCAATGACACCTTGACTTGGCCATGCGGTAGGGGTTTTGTCCCATAATCCTGAAAACTGGAATTTCTGGTTTAGGCTTGACTCAACTAGGCTTTTATTATAACCCCGTCTCGATACAGCAATACTATCTCCTCAATCTTCCCCTTATCAGCCAACTGTCCCCATGAAAGCCGCTGCTAATTAAAATAGGATCCTCTGTATGCAGGACTTGACCAAATGGACACCTGAACGAACGGTTCTTTCTCTTCTTTATTCGACACCATCACAAATCAATTTTTAGGGGGACCAGTGAAACGAGACGCTCCTTGGGTCATGCGCACCTATTCCGGACATTCAACCGCCAAGGCGAGCAATGAACTATATCGCCTCAACCTGAGTAAAGGGCAAACTGGTCTCTCCGTTGCCTTCGACCTGCCAACCCAAACAGGGTATGACAGCGATCACCAATTGGCGCGAGGAGAAGTGGGCAAAGTCGGTGTGCCGGTCTGCCACATCGGCGATATGCAGACGCTGTTCGAGGGCATCCCTCTCGACCGTATGAACACCTCAATGACCATTAATGGTACGGCGGCGTGGTTGCTTGCTCTTTATATTGCTGTCGCTGAGCGTCAGGGCGTTGATATGAAAGTGCTCCAGGGCACCACACAGAATGACATTATCAAAGAGTATCTCTCGCGCGGCACGTATATTTTTCCGCCAGCGCCAAGTTTGCGCCTCATTCGCGACACCATCACGTATACAGTCGCCAATGTCCCCAAGTGGAACCCAATCAATGTCTGCTCCTACCATCTCCAAGAAGCCGGAGCGACCCCTGTACAAGAAATTGCTTTTACGCTCTGCACGGCGATCGCGGTGCTCGACACCGTCCGCGCTTCGGGCGAGTTGAGCGAGGCCGAGTTCGCCGAAGCAGTGGGACGTATCAGCTTTTTCGTCAATTCCCACCTTCGTTTTCATGAAAAGATTTGCAAACTGCGCGCCTTCGGCAAA
>CAZUFQ010000041.1:0-15650 GCA_964618735.1 uncultured Enterobacteriaceae bacterium | reverse complement strand
TCAACTCTGTCAAGCTCTGAACTTTAGGACTTCATCGCGTCCACGCAAAGCCTGGACGCGAGATTATCAAAAAGCGTGAAAGGCGCGTTGCTGACCCTGTTCGCTCATCGGGCAAGAAGGCCGAGAAGCCCAATCACAATGAGGTACAGGGCGACGATGAGATTTAGCAGCCGCGGTATTGCCAGAATTAATATCCCGGCAATGAGCGCGGTGAGGGGTGCTAAGTGAACGTACATACACAATCTCTCAATTTCTTCGCTTCTGGACTTTCAAGCGGCTCACGATTCCATAAGAAGAGCCTAGCTATTGCTGTGCTCGTTTAAGGAAGGCTTCGACAGAACTGCCTTCCTTATTTGGAGCGGATATCTTGCTTTAGCGCAGTCGATTTGCCGCAACTTCTCCTTCTTTCAGTATGACAATTTCCACTCGCCGATTTTGCTGGCGACCAGCCTCGGTGCCGTTTGAGGCTATTGGATAAGCCTTTCCATACCCGCGAACGATAATGCGTTGCGGGGAAATATTATTTTCTAAAAGGAAACTCTGGACAGATTCCGCCCGCCGCTCAGAGAGGGCAAGATTATAAGAATCCGATCCGGTGCTATCGGTGTGGCCTTCAATAATCAGATTGCGTTCGGGATTCTCTTTGAGGAATGACGCGAGAGTATACAGGTTGCGCAGAGCGCCAGGTTTCAAGTCAGCTTTGTCATACTCGAAGAGCACATCGCCCAGGGTTAAGACAAGGCCGCGTTCAGTCTGTTTGGCTTGGAGGTCGCTCAACTCTTGCTCTAAGCGCCGAGCGCGATCTGCCGCTTCTTGAGCCGCCTCTTTAGCTTGATTGGCCTCGTGAGTTCGAGCGCTAATAACAACATTCGCTCGTTCCTCGCTAAGCTTTTTCATCTCGGCTTCTGTGAGCTTTTTTTCAGCGGTGCTGCGGGCAATCGCTATACGTTGGTCCGTGACATAAGACAAATGGTTAACTTCGTCACTATCTTTATCATCTTTCCATGCTTGTTCTGCCTGCTGCAAACTTTGCTGAGCCTCCTGTAATGGGACAGGGGCATAGGTGGAGATTTGAGGATTTTGCTGAGCTTGAGCATAATTATCGCGTGCACGCTCCAGCGCCGCGTTGGTAGTCGGGCCGCAGCCCGCACCGATACTGCTCACCAACAAGAGTCCTCCAAGAGTCGAGGCGCGTACAACCCAATCTCTATAAGTAATCATCATGGTTTCACCTCTTTCATCAAACGGTCGCTAATAATCATTGCGAGACTGTCGCTCGGCCTCACCGCGTAAACTGTCAATCGTTTTCCGCAATTCTCGGGCGGCGTTGCGAGTACTTTCGGCGTCAGCCTTTGTTTCAGCTAGCTGGGCGTCCACCAGGGCTTCCTCTGCTAGACGGCGAGCGCGCTCGTACTCTTCTTTATCCATGGCGCGTTTCGCCCGATCAAATTTTTCGCGGGCGATATTCAACTCCCCAGCCGCATACTCAGGCGCTTTACTTTGTCCAGCCTCTTGCACGGCAAGTTCCGCTTGCGCAACGGTTGCTGTCGGAGGTCGTGCAGAACTGCAGCCGCCTACGACAAGGATTCCACAAACAAGCGACAAGTTACGCCAGTTCAGCGAGATCCCAGAGCTTCTTCTCATATGTACATTCCTTTCCCTGAGATGAATTTGCGTTTCGCAATACCTCTCGATACCTAACTCAGCAACTGATGTGCCAGAAAAAAAATAAGGCGCGAGGGTGTCTTTTTGATTTTTCCGCCGCTCCAATGTAGCGAACATAGGATTCTTTTCCTTGTTTTTTGCAAAAGTGGGACAGAGTTAAGAGAAGGAACACCAGAAGGAGCTAGGAGGAAATTCCCTCAGCTGTGTTGCAAAATTCCCGAAATTCCAAAGAGAATAGGGAGAATAATAACTGTTGGTGAGCATGCGGCCAAAGAGAGAAACGACTACTTCGAGCTGTGTCCAGCTTCCCTGGACAACCCCCTAAGAGCCAGATACGTATTAAAAAAAGGGCAAGAAGCGATGGGGCTGCTTGGAGCAGTCAACGTGTGGTTGACTGCACGACCAAAGCCGGCTGCAAACGAGTGAGAGGGCGCGGTAGAACAAACGGTTGGGCTGTGCGGCTTGTTCTCATGAATCTCTCAAGCTTTTTGAGTAAGGAGACATAGGCCTATGAAGGATGGTTTTCACGTAATCGACAGCGACCTGCATGTCATCGAGATGGGCGACGTATACGAGAAGTACTTAGACGACAGATATCGCGACAAAATGCCGAAATATCTCGGCCTTAGTCCCACGAACTTTCCCCATTGGGATGTTCAAGGACAGCTGATTCCGCCCTGGGCGAAGGCTGCTGACGTGGTGCGCGCGCAACAATTCCTCGACGCCCCCACCGAACACATGTACAAGTCGGTCCGTGATCGTGGCTACGATGCTGACTCAACCCTTAAGGCTATGGATGCGGAAGGCATCGATATTGGTATTATCTATCGCACCTTCGCCCATATGGTGGTGTCCATTGATGATTTAGAACCAGCCTATGCGACCGCCTTTTGCGCCGCATTTAACAATTGGCTGGCGGATTATTGCAACACTAACCCTAAACGACTAAAACCTGCCGCCATCGTTTCGCTTCATGACCCGGAACTGGCGGCGGCGGAAGCGCGACGCGCAGTGGAGAAAATGGGGCATGTTGGCGTGGTGTTGTTGCCTATGCCGCAAAAGGATCGCTACTTCAACTCTCCGGAATGTGATGTGCTATGGAAAGAAATCACTCGCCTCAACGTGCCGCTTGCCTTTCACGGCACCAGCGGTGGGGCCTCTAAGGATTACGTTAGTAATCGCTTCCGCGGCAAAGCGAACTTCCGTACGCAAAATCATGCGTCGGCGTTTCCGCTTGAGTTGATGTTGGCCATGAGCGCGATGATTGTCGGCGGGGTGCTGGAGCACTTCCCAGATATGCGAGTTGGTTTCTTGGAAGGGAACTGCGGTTGGCTGCCCTGGTGGTTACATCGTCTCGACGATCAATGGAAGAAGTACGGCGGCGGCGAGTCGATCAAGCTGTCGGCAAAACCCAGCGAGTACTTCAATCGGCAATGCTTCATCGGCACTGATGTGGACGAAGACTTACTGAAGGTCGTGGTCGATGAGATCGGCGACAATAACATCGTCATGTCAGTAGACTATCCACATGCTGATGGACCCTTCCCAAACGGCATCAAGACGTTTCTTGAGCTGCCAGGCGTCAGCCTCGAATCTAAAAAGAAGATCATGTGGGGGAACTGTCTGCGTCTGTACGGCTTTTCTGAAAAGCAGTTAATTGCAAATTAAAATAAGGAGGGAATCATGGCTACGACATCCGTACAGTATAAACTCGATCATCGGCATCTTATCGTTGACGACGTGCCAAAGACGGTCGCGTTCTATGAGCAGACTCTTGGCGCCAAGAAGGTCGAAGCGCTTGAGCTACGCGGCGTGCCGATCGTGCGATTAGACCTGAATGGGCTGACGCTGACAGTCTCCGGCCAGCTGGTTCCTGGCGTCCGCGATCACATTGGTTTCGAAGTTGACGACTTTGAAGCGGCTGTCGCAGACCTGCAAGCCAAAGGGGTCGAGTTTGTCGTGCAGCCTACTGACCTCGGGTTCGCAAAGTTTGCCTTCATCAAAGACGCTGCCGGTACAACCCTAGAAGTTCTTCATCGCACGCGGAAGTAATGTTCGGTAGTGGTACAATTTAATCGGGTCGCCTTCTTGCGCAGTAGGGGTCCGATTCATCGGACCCGCCACAGGGCTTGATGAATCAAGCCCCTACACGATGGAGCGCAAGGGTTGGTCGTTGTCCGGGGCGACTCCTGGTGGTCGGCCGCAAGTTAGGCAGGCGTGGGGGGCTTATCCCTACTCCCAGAATCCAGACCGCTTTTCGTCCCTCAGGTCGATGTGGTACAGAGACGTGCATGATTGATTTCACTCCGCCTCCACACGTCCAAACCGCAGTCGATAACATCCATCGCTTTATTGAAACAGAACTCAAACCAATCGAACGCGATCTGGCTGAGCATCTAGCGAACGAGCATCTTTATTTGCAAGAAGATGGTCGTCTCGCGCCGGAGGTGCTCGCAGCCCAGCGGCTCATCCGTAAAAAATCGGCAGAACGCGGACTATACGCTTTGCATATGCCGAAAGACATTGGTGGCGGCGGATTCAGCCTTACTGACATGTTTTTTGTTCATGAGGCGGTCTACCAACACGGCATCGGTGTGACGCAGTGGATGCTGTCGTGGACTGAGGGACCGAATCGCATGTTGATGTTTTTGACCGACGAGCAAAAACAGAAGTATCTTGTGCCGTTGATGCGCGGCGAGTGGACCGCCGCGTACGCCATCACCGAGTATCGCGGCGGTTCTGATGTGCTAGGGATGGAAACGCGGGGCGAGCGTCGTGGCGACGAGTGGGTCATCAACGGAACCAAAGCGTATATCACGAATGCCCAGTATGCAGACGTCATTTTCGTCTGCGCAATGACGGACCCAAGTAAACGGGGCGCCGGTGGTACGACTTTTGTTGTTGAACGCGACGCGCCAGGATTGAATATTGGACGCACCTATCGGACGATCATGGATGACGGCATGACCGGTGAATTGATTTTTGACAATTGTCGCGTGCCGATAGACCATACCTGGGGAAAAGAAGGCGAGGGCTTTTATCTGAGCATGGGAATGATCAATTGGATTCGCGTACGGCGCGGCGGTATGTGCACCGGGCTAGGACAATATCTCCTCGACCGTTGCGTTTCCTACATAAAAAATCGTCACGCTTTTGGTGGTCCATTGAGTCGTTTTCAAGCTCTGCAATGGATGGTGGTTGATTCTTATCTTGACGTGCAAGCGATGCGCAGCATGTCGCTGCAATGTTTGTGGCAAGCCGATCAAGGCAATTTGTGGACACTAAAAGTGGACCCGCAGCTTGTCCAGGCCGTCTGCGCCCTCAAAGTCTTCTGTGACGAAGCGCTCTACCGCGTGGCGGACCGCGCCGTCCAATTACACGGAGCGTATGGATTGAGCAAAGAATCTGGCATCGAGAAAATTTTTCGGATTGCGCGCAACTTGCGTATCCCCGGCGGTACGGATGAGATTCAGCGAGTCAATATAGCAAAGGCGTTAGGACTCTGACCGAACCAGCAGTGAGTGTGCAGAGCCAGCAGAAGAGCGCTTAAGCTTGGCGCCGCGATTTTGTCCTGCCTGACCTCTGATTTCAGAGCGTCTTTTCATAGATTCGATACGTTTTGTACAACCGTGCACCCATGCGCTCCAGGCCGCGTCGCATCGGCCAATTGTCTTCGAGAATCCACGAACATTCCACGGCGGCGTAAGCGTTGTTCTTGAGCGCCTCCTCCCAGAGACGGAGGTAGAGCATAGCGTCAATGCCCATACGACGAAAAGCTGGCTTCAATCCTAACGTTAGCACTCTAAAGGCATTGATGTGACGGCGATACCACCACAGTTTGAAGAGACCGAAAGGAAACAAGCGACCATTGATGCGTCGTAAGACTTGATTGTAATCGGGCAACGCCAAGGCGAAACCCACAGGTTCACCTTTCACCTCTGCGAGGAGACAGAGCTCAGGCTTGCCGATCCACCATAATTGCTTCGCGAGATCTGCGGTCTCTTCCGGCGTTAATGGAACAAATCCCCAGTTTCTTTCCCACGCACTATTGTACACCTCAAGGAGCAACTCGACTTCTTGGCGAAAACATTTGAGATTGATCGGGCGAATAGTCACGGCATAGTGCTGTTGCATGCGCGTCACGCCGCGTACGAGCCGTTCTGGTATGATTGGGACGTCGAACAGGTAGGCAAGCAGGTCTTTGGCTTTTTGATAGCCGGCGGACTCAAGGAGAGCGATCACATAGGGAGTGTTGTAGGGCATCATCACTGCCGGCGGAGATTGAAAACCATCGACCAACAGCCCGCATTCTTCGTTGGTGGAGAAATTCATCGGTCCACGAATTTGCGTCATCCCCCGTTCCATGATCCACTGCTCTGCTGTCTCAAGAAGCGCATCAGCGATTCGCTGATCATCGAGGCTCTCGAAAAAACCGAAGAACCCCGTCGGTTCCTCATGGAACTGGACATATTGATGATTCACAATCGCCGCGATACGCCCGACAACATCTTGTCCTTGCCAGGCAAGGAAATACTGAACGTCGGCGTGTTGATGAAATGGATGTTTACCTCGGTTAAGGAGTTTTTTGAGATCCACTAAGAGAGGGGGGACCCAGAGTGGATTCCCTTGGTGAATACGCCATGGGAAATGAAGAAAACGTCGGAGGTCTTGCCGATTGCGGACAGGCGCTACACACACTTGTGAAGGCATGAGGTCAATAGAAGCGAAAGAGGGACAACGTATTTGGTCTAAGCAGGGAAAAAAAGTAAGGAAGAGATTACAAATGCGCTGTCCATCCGAAGTTACATAGCCGCCCGCAGCTTCATGCCTTGAGCGAAGAGATCGAGAACGTAATCGATCTGTTCGTTGGTGTGTGTAGCCATCATTGAGATGCGCAGCCGGCATGAATCGTGGGGAACTGCCGGAGGGATCACCGGATTCGTAAACACTCCGGCGTCAAACAAGGTGCGCCACTGCATCGCCATAATGCCGATGTCGCCCATGAGCACCGGAATGACAGGCGTTTCACTGTCGCCGATATCGTAGCCAAGGCTCTTCAATCCCTCCTGCATACGGCGGGTATTCCGCCACAGGGCCGCACGTAGCTCCGGTTCTTCTTCAATAACATCAATCGCTGCGAGGGCGGCGCCAATGGCGGAAGGGGGCATGCTGGCGCTGAAAATGAGGGCGCGTGCGTGGTGTTTCAGATAATGAATGATGGGCTCAGGCCCAGCGACGACGCCGCCGATTGAAGCCAACGATTTTGAAAACGTTGCGACAATTAAAGTTGTTTTCTCTCCGAGTCCAAAGTGTTGCGCCGTGCCGCCGCCATACTCGCCGAGCACCCCGAGAGCGTGCGCATCATCGACGAGAATGTCGGCATTATGTGTTTCGGCTAATTCCACCATTTCTGGTAGGTTGACAATGTCACCTTCCATAGAGAACACGCCGTCCGTGACAATCAATTTGCCGGCGTCGTGCGGCGCCTGAGCAAGCTGTCGCTTCAGCGATTTCATATCGTTGTGTGCGTATCGACAGACCGTGCCGAAGGTGAGACGCGTGCTGTCCACGAGACTAGCGTGGTTCAGTTTATCCATGAAGATGTAATCGCCGCGATTGATCAATGTCGAAACTGTGCCAAGGTTCGTTTGATAGCCAGTGCTGAATACTAAAGAGGCTTCCTTGCCAAGAAAATGGGCTAATCGCGTCTCTAGTTCCTCGTGCAGATCAAGGGTGCCATTCAGAAAGCGGCTGCCTGTACAGCCGCTACCATACTTCTGTAGCGCGCTCTCCGCCGCCGCAAGCACTTTCGGGTGATGGGTCAGCCCAAGATAATTGTTCGAGCCCATCATGATTTTGCGCTCGCCATTCACCATGACTTCCGCGCCAGAAGATGATTGAATTGGGATAAAAAATGGGTAATATCCTGCTGCTTGCGCTTCTCGTGCACGCGTGAAGCGTAGACTTTTTTCGAGAAGATTCATCCCTACCCCCTCTCCGTGTCAGCCTCAGTACTCACTGACGGAGTACATACGCCCTTTCCCTTTTTGGGCTCTCGTTCCACCATGATCCGCTATCGCACGCTGCTCCCAGTACTACATCCAGCCGTGCTCTCGATACCACGCTGCTGTTTCTGTCAGCCCTATCAACAGCGGAATTCTCTCGACAAAGCCCAAATCTTGCTTCGCCGCCTCAGTTTCACATAACCATCCAGGAGCAAGCATCTCCCGAGCTTTCTCCCGATTGAAAATGGTGGCGCGACCAACTGCCGCCGCCCCCAATTCGCTTATCGCCGCAGCAGTCTTAAACAACCAAGTGGGAAGCGGTATGGCTCGCACTCGTCTTCCCACTGCACGTGCGAGACAAGCAGTGAGTTCGCTCCAGGCGTAGGGACGCGATTCCGCGACATGGTATACCCCTGTCCCTGTGACAGTCGTTGCCGCCAAAAGGAGCGCCTCAACGAGGTCGCTCACATGAATAAACTGGAGGAGGCGTTCCGGTCCCTGCGGCACAGGAAGAATTCCTCGCGCTGCAAGCAAAAAACATAAAAATAAATCACGATCTCTCGGTCCATATACAGCGGGCGCGCGCAGCATCAGGACTTCTAGGTCCCGCACTGCCTGCGAGCAAAACTGTTCCCCTGCGAGTTTGCTGCGCCCATAGGCTGTAATCGGATGCGGCAAGTCCTCACGTTGGACTGGTTTTCCGTCGTGTGCCGGTCCAGCTGCCGCTAAGGAACTGAGATAGACTAAGCGTCGGACTTTCGGTCGCGCGGTTTGTATTGCGTTGATCAACCGTCGTGTCCCTTCAGCATTCGCTTCTACATATCCACGTTCTGAGCGTGCGCGGGTGGCTGCTGCAAGGTGAAAAATGAGCTCGACGCCGTGGACCGCCCGCCGTAACGCTGCTTCGTCCTGGAGGTCTCCTTCTATGACTTCGACTCCCGGCTGCAGACGTGTGCGATCGCTGGTTTTTCTTGCTAGGACGCGGACTTGAACGTTTTGCTGACAGAGCACGTCAACAAGGTGCGAGCCCACGAATCCCGTGCCGCCAGTCACGAGCACTCGACTGTCCGGCAGCAGCACGTTGCTGAGCAAAGTGTATGATCTGTCCAATGACAAAGCGAATCTTTCTCAAATCTTTACAAGAATTGCAGGATAAGTAACAGACTTGAAGAATTTTACCAAGGGCCATGTCAGGCAAATGAGAAAACACGTTCCTTCCTTGACACTCTTCATTTTATCACCGTAAGATTCCTTGGCTTTTGGTATGGTAAGCGAATTCTCCATCATCGAACTCCGTCGGAGGTTTGCGAGCGCCTTTCCTCCCAAGCCGCTGATATATTGGAGTGATTTATTCATTTCCTCTGCTATTGGCTGGGGGGCGTTTCTTATTGCGGGAGGAACATCGGTGCGGTCGCCTTTGTTCTTTGTTGCGGCGACAATCTCCATGTTTGCTCTCCTCAGAGCCACAATTTTCATTCATGAAATTGCCCATCTGAAAGAAAGAACTCTCGTAGGGTTTGTGTTTGCCTGGCATCTTGTCATTGGGCTGCCGCTGTTGTTGCCCAGCCTGATGTACGTTGGGTCTCATAACGACCACCACCGACTGCCGACGTTTGGCACTATTCATGACCCTGAATATGTTCCTCTGGCGCATTGGAGTCGAGTCCGTATTCTGAGTTCTTTTATAGCGCTCGCCTTTGTTCCTTTTCTCTTACTGTTGCGTTGGGGCATACTAGGACCGCTCTCTTTTATTATTCCGCCTCTACGCTACTGGCTGATCGAATGCGCCTCTACTCTGGTTATTAATCCGGATTACCGTCGCCCGCAGCCTCAAGGAAAGCGTGCAAGGCAGTGGGTCGTTCAGGAAGTTGCGGTTTCCCTCACTTCTTGGGGTATCCTCAGCAGCGCTTATTGGGGTTGGTTCGCTTTTCATTGGATCGTGCAATGGTATGTCATTGCAACAATTATGCTGATGGTGAATCAGCTTCGGACCTTAGCAGCGCATCGCTACGATAATACCGGTGCTCCGCTCGATGCGACCGCGCAGCTTCTCGATTCGGTGACTCTCAGCGGTCGATTGCTTCCTACGGTCTTAGCGGCTCCGGTGGGCCTGCGTTTTCATGCATTGCATCATCTTTTACCAACCGTGCCCTATCACAGTCTTGGGGCTCTGCATCGCCGTCTCTTAGCGGAATTCCCTGCGGATTCGTCTTATACAAGAACGCAGGAGTCAGGCATTACATCTGCTGTGCGGAGACTCTTGTGGCCGCCTGCTCGCGCTGACGCCAAACTGCCCTTGCCGAATGCGGTGCGAGCAACAGGGAAAACCTCAACTCTTCCCCAATAAGCGCCTGCTGGCGTGGTCAGTTCCGCCAAGCGAACAGACAGTGATCTACTTTTCCCCTTTTGCGGGAGACAATGAGGTGTTTGAGTTATTGTCTGCGCCTGGTGTCTGAGGAAGAGGATTTAAGAAGGTCAATGCCGTCACTCCCAAACCTTGTTGCAAAGAAGGCGAAGCGAAATCTTTAGAAGAGAGAGAAGCATCCACCGGTGTAGGATTCAGGGTGAGGGTAAAAGGAGAGCGCGCCCAAATACGACGTGGGTGAAGATTCAAGGTCAAAGAAACAAGGAAACGGACCGGGCGTGGAAGTTTCACAAAAGGATCCATGCGTAACACTACCCGTTCAAGCTGAACCTGGCCGTCAAGCATGGGGCTCTTTAATTGGATTTTACCAGGAACACTATATCCTGGGTCCTCTTGTTGCGTATCGGGCTCGTCTGCAAACGAGAGAGCAAAAGCGTCTGATTCGTAGAACTTCCTCTCCTGTTGTTTGCCCACAAGCCAACGCCAATGTGCGTTCGTCGGTGTTGTGAGATCTACGCCGTACAATGGAAAATCTTCGCACAAACTGAAAAACTCCAAGCGCCGTACGACGAGCGCGGCGCCGGTTTCTTTGAGCCAGCTATGGGTAGCCGCAAGAACGCCGTGTACAGTCAGTGGTTCTGGCATGTCTTTTACCCATATCGTTCCCTCTACCGGAACTGCAGCCGCCAGCAGAGTCAGATGATATCCGGACCGATTCAAGGCATCTGACCAGATTGCTGGACCATCAGCGTGAAAACGCAAGTCTAGATGAATATTCTTCTTCTCCACCGAAAGCTGGCAAATGGGTTCATGAAGGTCCAAGATATTGGAACCGACCTCAAACCGAAGCCGATCCGCCGAGAGGCGCCACTGGCCTCCATAGCGAGCATTATCAAAATTGTAAATTTTTCCGTCTGGCGCCATGAGGTGTCCACTGACCACTGCGTTGCGATCACCCCAGCCGATATTAGTGATGAGAAAATTGACAAACATCAAGTGACCAGAATCGAAACGTGCGGTCAATTCCCAATGTTCGGAAGCGAATTCGTTGGCAAGCAGCCGTGCAGCTGGGCTCTCAAGGCGTTCTTCAGCTCCAGCAAACCCCAGAACGCTCATGCCACACCACAGTACAGAGACAAGTCGCCCGAGCAAGAGCCAGCGCTGTCCGCCAAAGAAGCAGCTTGCTCTGACGAAGAGAGAGAAGGTATGAGTTTTCATAGACAGGTAAATTCAGGATTCATAGCAGTTTTTATTAGGGTAGGCGATCTTCTCTGTACCCTCGCTTGGGATTCGCGCGCCAAGGAGGAAATGCCTGCGTTCTCGTCGAAAAGCAGGGTAGGTTGACGCTGTAGCAACGGACGCATAGGTTTTGTCTTCGTTACAATTTTATCATGCGTCTTTTACTGTTCTTCGCTCGCACCTACCCGCGGCGGACACTCGTCATGCTTGGTTGCTTGTTGCTTTCTGCGATTGCGGAAGGCATTGGGCTCTCGAGTCTCTTGCCGCTCTTAAAGCTTGCCAGCCCTTCGGACGCCGCTTTCAGTGGGGCAGCTGCCCCAAAACAGCCCGCCTTTGGACAAGTCATTACCAATCTGCTTGTCAGTGTGGGACTCCAACCAAGCGTGGAGGCGCTGCTTCTTATTATTGTCGGCGGCATGCTTGTGAAAGCTGGCTTTAACTTACTTGCGCAAAAGCAAGTGGGATACGCGGTAGCGCAGATGGCCACGGATTTACGGTTGGCGCTGCTTCGCGCCTTACTCCGAGCGCGCTGGGAATATTATATCCGTCAGCCGGTCGGCAGCTTAGCCAATGCCTTTGCCACGGAAGCCACGCGCGCTGCGCAGGCGTACCTCTATGGCTCTACTATGCTGTCTCTCATTGTAGAAGCGCTCCTCTACACTCTCTTGGCGGTCTTTGTATCGTGGAGAGCGACAGTGGCGGCGCTGGGGGTCGGCGCGCTCATTGTCTATATGTTACATCGGCTGGTGCGTACATCCCGTCGCGCCGGTTCTCGGCAAACTTCGTTGTTGAAGTCGATGTTGGAGCGCCTCACGGACGTTTTGTTCGCCGTGAAGCCGCTGAAGGCCATGGGGCGTGAGGCCTTGATAGGCCCTCTGCTGGAACGTGAGACATATCAGCTGAATCGTGCGTTCCAACGCGACGTATTGAGTAAAGAGATGATGCGGGCGTTACAGGAACCGCTCGTGGTCATGTCTCTCGCAGGTGGACTGTATTTTGCCCTGACTTGGTGGGCGTTACCGCTCAACAGTCTCATTTTGTTAGCCGTGTTATTTGGGCAACTCTTGAGCAGCTTAAATAGAGTCCAGAGGGTGTATCAAACGATGGTCACGTACGAGAGCGCTTTTTGGGCGTTACGTGCGACTATCAGGCAGACAGAACAGGCGCGAGAAATTACTCCTGGAGGAATGAGACCAGAGCTACATCGCGAAATTGCCTTACGAAATGTCGATTTTTCATACGGGGGCAACCCGGTCCTCCAAAATGTCTCACTTGTTGTTCCGGTCGGTCAGGTGACCGCAATCGTTGGACCCTCTGGCGCAGGGAAGACGTCCATCGCCGATCTAATGATCGGATTAGTGCGACCCCAGTCCGGCGACGTGTGGCTTGATGATCTCCCCTTAAGCGAGATCGATCTGCAACTCTGGCGTCAGAAGGTTGGGTATGTGCCCCAGGAAATGTTTCTTTTGCATGAGTCAGTTTTTATAAACGTTTCCCTTGGCGACTCACACGTCACTCCCGCCGAGGTCGAGTCCGCTTTGCGCGCCGCCGGCGCATGGAGCTTTGTCTCTGTGTTGCCTGAAGGAATACAGTCGCCCGTGGGAGAGCGCGGGGCGCGATTTTCCGGCGGTCAGCGTCAGCGGATCGCTATTGCGCGGGCGCTGGTGCATAAACCGTGCTTTCTCATTCTTGATGAAGCGACTGCTTCCCTTGACCCTGAGAGTGAAGCTGCAGTGTGCGCCACTGTGAAACAGCTCCGTGGGACGATAACCGTGCTGGTGATTTCTCATCAACCCGCGCTCTTGGAGGTCGCCGACCGAGTCTATCATCTTGAGGAAGGTGTGGTGAGACAATTGGAGCGGCTGAGGGAGCGGGAACAAATGGAGTTGTCGCCTTTTTACCGGACGTCCGTTCGTGACAGACTCGATACGCCTCATTCCAGTTGATCTCCAGGTCATTGACAGTCGCAAGGTCGACTATTATGAACAAGCCCAAAAAGAGGTAAGAGCGTTTTCCTTACCGCACCTTTGCTCATGGAGGACACGTCTAAGAAATCTGACACGCGCGTCAACGACATCTTGCTCGGACCGTGGGAGCGGCCTGCACTGCGTTGGCTTTGCGTCCACATGCCTCAATGGGTGAACTCTGACCTCTTGACCGCGATTGGCTTCTTTGGGGGCGTTATCATCGCTGTCGGTTACTGGTTGACGAATGTTGACAAAAACTTCCTCTGGTTGGTGGATGTCGGCTTTGCGGTGAATTGGTTCGGCGATAGCCTGGACGGCAGTCTGG
The DNA here is from genome assembly GCA_964618735.1 of uncultured Enterobacteriaceae bacterium. GTDB lineage: Bacteria > Desulfobacterota > Binatia > Bin18 > Bin18 > SYOC01. The sequence continues at coordinate 2,084 of CAZUFQ010000041.1, read as the reverse complement.
CGCGCTACCGTAAAGTCGAACGCTTCAAGTACGGGTATTTCGTCGATCATACCTTGGACACGCTGACGCAAACCATCATCTGCATCGGTTTAGGCTTGTCGCCGTTTGTTAGTTTTCCTTACGCTCTGTTGGTGTTAGTTGGCTATTTGCAGCTCGGCATCCTGACCTATGTGCAGACTGCGGTCACAGGCGTGTTTAAAATGTCATACGGAAAAATCGGTCCTACGGAAATTCGTTTCATCTTCGTCGGCGTCAACCTTGTTTTTTACTTCGCCAAAAATCCGCTGTTGCAGCTGCCCTGGATGACTCTTTCGTTGTTTGACCTCATAGCGCTTGTTGTTGTCGCCGTGCTTTTCGCTTATTTTATTATCTTCACATTTCTTCAGGCTGCGGAACTCTATAAACAAGATCGACCAGAGCTGAGCCAAGGAACGGCCTCCGCTCGCATTTCTCGCGGATGATGAACAACCGGATCACAAAAAGTATTCTTTTCGCTCTGAATCCCGATCATGATGGCGTTGCTTATAGCGCCGTGTATGGGGGGGAAACGCTCCTCAATCGGGCTCTCATCGCTATGTCCAAAGCCGGCGTACAGTGGGTGAGCATCATTTGCCCTGAAGGCTGCAGGCAACGCATAGAAGCCATGATCACCACCGTGCGACCCCGTCTGGCGCTTGCTTATACAGTCGTGGAACTCCGTGTTGGAGAGGCGCTTTCCGAAACAGTTGCGCGTCTGACTGAATCCTGGGATGAGCCCTTTTTCTTGTTTGCCTGTGACAAAATTATCCATCCCACTTTTTTCATGCAGGCGATGAAAGCCATTCCCTCACCGGGGCCAGTGCTCTTGGCCTACAAAGATGTGTGGGTGCAAAACGGACAAGTGGTGTTTGCCGACGCCTTTCCAGAACGATTCGAGGTCATCTTTGCCGACATCTCTGGGTTCACGAAAATTCCTGTACAAAAACACCTAGCTGAGCAACCAAGTTTTGTGCTGGACCCTCTGCCGCGCGTGGATGGCGCTCGCGAGGCGCAAATCGATCTCATCAGTACGGAGGTAGCGATTTGCCGCCCAGCTGACGTGCAAAAAATCACGTACAACAGTTTCGCGGAGATGGTGCAGCAAGGGACCGAGAACCACTCGCTGGCGGTAGGATTCGTCGAACAGGCTTGGTGGCTGAAGGTGACCGGAGCAGAAAATCCTCAACACCTCAGCGCATTTTTTTGGAAAATTGCCTTCAAGGAAATTAGTGGAGAATTTTCCAAGCTCGTCAACTCGAAACTTTCTAAACCGTTGACCTTTCTATTTGTCCGTCTCGGGTTCAGTCCGAACGCGATCAGTATCCTTGAACTGGTGCTTTTTTTTGCCTCCTCGGCTTTCCTCTTGATTGATCGTTATTGGGCGCTGCTGGTGTTTGCCATTGTCTGGCAGTTAGCCGCTGGGGTGTTGGACCGCTGCGACGGCGAGGTGGCGCGCATACGCAGTTACGAGTCGGAGGCAGGCGCGCGGTTCGATATGTTGATCGATGATCTCCGCTTTGGGATTCCCTTTGTTTGCCTGACCATCGCTTGTTATCGCGAATCTCATTACGATTCGTTATATCTGTTCGTCGCGGTAGCCTCGTTTCTGTGGTATACCGCGGCAGTTATTGCTCATAACCGCTTCCTGCGTCGAGTTGGGTATGTGAGCATTCAAACCATGGGCGTCGATTTTTTGAAGACGCAGGAGGGGACGGGTTGGCTGAAAGTCTTTCGCAAGATTCAACCGTTCACCAAAGGCGACATCCGGACTTTTTATATCGCGAGTCTAGCGCTGCTCGGGTATAAACCTTTCCTCTTCTGGCTGCTAGTCGTGTATGCGTGGCCATTAGGCGGGTCCTATTTTTTTACGATTAAGAAATTTCGTCTTCCCTCACAGGCTGTGCAGCTGCCTGCGTAACAGGATAAGGACAGAGGTATTGCTTTCCTAGAAATAGCCCGACGAGTTCGGCGCTGGCTTCCTATCACGGGGTCATCCCGACCTGCGGGGTGCACTGCTTGAACTGTGTGTATCGTGCTCGGAGCTCTCGAAGGGGCCCCCGGGCGTA
>CAZUFQ010000040.1:0-15693 GCA_964618735.1 uncultured Enterobacteriaceae bacterium | reverse complement strand
TCGGAGTGCCGCGTCTGCTGCCTAACCCAGGTTACAGGAACCGAGGGACTTGACCTGGTGAGCTTGTGTCCAGGATACGATGCGCCAAGCAGGAAGCGGCCTGTGCGGTCAGTAGTAAGGTAGGCCATGCTGTCGGCAAGCGGGCCGCTGGCGATATACGTGAGCCTACCGTTGGTCGGGTTAATGGCGAAGCCGGTGACGATCTGCGGCTGACCGCGCACCCCCACGTAGAGGAACCGACGATCGGGGCTCACCGCCATCGGTGTCGAAATACCAGGCTGAGCGATGTCAGGGATGAGTACTCTTTCGATCATCGTCAGGTTACCAGTCTGCCGATCAAGCTGGAGCACGAAGACCTCGTTACTTTCAGCGTTCCCGACATAAATGAAGCTGACAGGATGAGTGGAGGCTTCTTGCATCGTGCCTGAAACAATAGTGCTGGTAGACCCCTAAGCCAATCCCAAATCCAACTGATGCCAACCGTCTTGGGATGATTAGGGCGAGCTGCACTGGCAGTATTTCTTTTCTGCTGGGTATCGGACTCCAAAACTCTCGTGTCCTTACTCCGCCGCGATGGTATCGAGTCCGGCGCAGGCGCCTTCCGTATCCTGCGCCTTGGTTCCTCCACTAAGCCAATGGCAATATCGTGCAGTTCCGTCGATTTGAAGAAACAGAGTATCTTGCGGGCGAGCCGCTTGATACGGGTATGTAACGTCAGGTGCTTCCGTTCAATTTGTGAGGTGCTGCGTTTACCATGGCCATGGAGTTGAGGAGGGAGATGCCGAACATCGGCCTCCCAACCATTGGTGAAGAAGTGCTTGATCCCAGCGGTATAGAACTTGTCCGCCATATCAAGAAAAAAGAATGTGACAACGCGTTGTTATGCACCCCCCACTCCCGAGATCCTAGGCTATAGGAGGCTGTGCGGGCTGCTTGAACGGGACCAACGCGCGTTACATGATCTGACACGGTTTCGCACCTCGCTGGTCAACGAGCGGGTACGCGCCGTCAATCGCCTCCAGACGACGCTGGAGGACGCGAACATCAAGCTGGCAAGCGTCGTGACGGAAGTGACCGGAGTGTCAGGGCGCGCAATCCTGAAGGCCTTGGTGGCTGGGCAGACGGACCTCCCACACCTTGGCCGACAATGCCAGAGGTCAGCTGCGCAGGAAGACCGTGTAACCCCAGTAGGCGTTAGCCGGTACGCTGCACTCCCATCCTCGAGTCATCGTGATGGAGTTGCTCAGTCAGGTGGACTCCCTGGAGGAGGCAGTCGCGCAATTAGATGCCCAGATCACGGAGCTGAGGGCACCTATGTCGTGCAGCTTGCCGCCCTTTTGCCACACCGCAAGAGAGACCAACAAGTTGTCAATGCCGGAAATGTGCTCTTTCCTGTATATTCACTAGAATATATGTTTGTGGTCTGGTCGAGGAGTTGGTCACCGAGGAGTTTACGCGATGGTTGAGAAACTCGACGAAGGTGACACCGGAGCAGTCGTACGCTCCGTTGATTTACTGGCAGCGCGTGGGGTCACTCTGCCGTTCCCGTACAGCAGTGACAGCAAAGGCAGTCGGTACGCGTCGCGTGAATTGTGTGTGCAGCCTGGAGGCAAACTGCTGCGAATCCTCTCCGCCTTCGATCTCTACGGCCAAGCCGTGTTCCTGCTCGGCGCCGATAAGACCGGGCAGAGCGCCAAAGCTTTTTATGCCACGTAGGTCCCAAAGGCCGGGAGCCTCTGGGAGGAATATGTGAGTGAGTGAACAATGAAAAAGACATCTTACCGCTGAGAAAATCTAAGGAGTTCGTATGTCCGCGCGCCGTTATGAATTTGCAACCTTAACTGTACAAAACACGATCGTGAAAGAGGTCAATGGCCAGGGCTTTAGACGGCTCGGGAAAGCCGCTCCATAGCTATCTGACCGAACAGGCCAAAGACGGATGGAAACTGGCAGGGATGGCTGGCTCAGGGGCGCCGCTTGTCTATTGGGTCGTCTTGAAGAAGAGAATTGAGGAGAAAACGAGACAGAAAGCACGTTCACTAACCAACATGGCAGGCAAAGAATGACACCAGATCAGGCTCTTCTTCCAATGCAGATGAAAACGGCCTCCTCCCGAGATACCGGTCACATGGACCAGGAATTCAAAGACTCTGCAGTGGAAGAAAACTAGAAGAACCACCCCTGTTCTTCATGGCTCAAAATCCTTCTTGGTTTGAGAAACAAGAAAGCCTAAAGAAGGGAAGACAAGGCAGACGCCACCAATGCAGGGCATAGACGATAACCCCGCTCAGAAAGCGGGACAAGGAGGGAAACGCTATGGGTCGCACATATAATGTCATCGATGCAGACGGGCACGTGATAGAGCCGCTCGACTTTTGGACCACCTATATGGACCCGGCGTATCGCGACCGAGCTCCTCAGCTCTTTGTCGATGTCGACGGCAAAGAGCGGTTGCGTGTGGAAGGTAAAGTGTTAGGCGGCCCCACGGGCCTCGGCGCGGTTGGCGCTATCGGGGCGCGGCAAGGAGAAGCATCGATTAACATCAAATACTGTGAAGGCAGAAGAGGGGGTTTTGATCCCCATGCGCGGATTCCAGACATGGATCTTGACGGCATCGACGCCGTCTTTCTCTATCCGAGCGTGGGCCTGTTCAGCGGGGCAGTCGAAGATCCGCCGCTCGCCGCCGCTATGTGCCGCGCCTACAATCGCTGGCTGGCGGACTATTGCGCGCCCTACCCGGATCGCCTCTTCGGGGTTGCTATGCTGCCGATGCAAGCCGTGGAGTTGGCCATTGCAGAGATGCGTTATGCCCGCAACGAATTAGGAATGCGCGGCGGCTTTCTGCGCCCCAATCCATACAAGGGCCGCATGTTGCACCATCCAGATTACGATGCGTTTTGGGCCGAGGTCCAAGACCTCGACTTTGCCATCGGTCTCCACGAAGGATCTGGAGGTGGAATGCCGCAGGTGGGGGTGGATCGTTTTCAGACCCGCTCAGAGCGGCATATCATTTCCCACCCAGTAGAGATGATGCTGGCGTGCCTCAGTGTGATCTGGAGTGGGGTATGCGAACGGTTCCCGCGGGTACGGATCGGGTTTCTGGAGTCAGGAGGCGGCTGGATGGCGCCATGGCTCGACCGCATGGACCGGCATTTTGATGACCAAGGTCAGTTCAATGATCACCTGCTGCGCCTGCGGCCCAGCGAGTATTTCCAGCGGCAATGCTGGATTTCCTTCGAACCGGTGGAAACCAGCTTAGCCTATGCGGCGGAGCGCCTGGGGCCGGAGAAGATGCTGTGGGCCACCGACTACCCCCACCCTGATGGATTCTTCCCTGGGGCTCCAGCGCTGATAGCGGCAAAACTTTCGGCGGAACACCGGCGCAAGGTGTTGGCTGAAGGCGCCATCCAGTTCTACAAACTCACCTAGATTTGAAGAGCAAGGATTGATCAAGTGGAGGCCGCTGGAGTCGATGAAATGGAGCTGTGGAGGGAAGAAGGTTCTGTCGCAATGTTTCCCCACCATGCTATATATTAGAATATAGAATAGACAAACCGACAATAGGAGAAATATAACAATCTGTTATATATATCTTGGCGACAGAATCTCCAATCCTTGGGCATAAAAAATACAATGCCTCGTATTTTCCCTCATGCTTGTGGAGAGGATTTGATAGGGACGAAGGGGACACGAATAGTGGGAAGCTGCTTGGGTTGTATTGCAGGAAAGGTGGAGGCATGGATACGCCAGACTGGATTCGTGATGCGGTGTTTTATCAAATCGTCCCCGATCGATTCGCACGGAGTGGCCGGCTCGCGAAACCCCCGCAGCTCGAAGCGTGGGACACGCCCCGACCTTTCGTAGCTATAAAGGAGGGGACCTGTACGGGATTATTGAACCTCTGGATCATATTGAGACGCTTGGTGCTACGGCGTGCTACTTAACGCCGATTTTTCGGGCGGCGTCCAATCATCCCCACAATAACCACGACTATTATCGGGTGGATCCACTGTTAGGAGGGAATGCAGCACGGCAGGGGCTGATCACGGAGCTGTCGTACGCGCGGCATCAGAGTTATCGTCGATGGCGTCTTTAATCACTGTGGGGTAGTGTTCCATTTTGGTAACTGTTCCTTATTGCACCGCACAGCCGAATTCAACGTAATTCATATATAGCCAATGACGAGGTCGTGCATGATACACGAGCGGGAACAACTCAGCGTCTTACGGGCTAACCGCTTGAGCCGCATCCGCAACGTCAAGTGCTTGTGCTCGATCTTTTGCATCGACAGCTTCCCTACTGTGTGCTGCGCGGGCGGAAGTCGCCGCTGATAGACCCCGCCTTGTCCGTGTAATAGCGCTTGATGCCCACGGGCGCGAGCAAGGTGTGGAGTTTAGTGATTAAGCGACATGGGACGTCCTGTTCCATACCAGGAGCCCATGGGTGTGACAAATCTCCAGAGAAAGCTAAAGACTTCTTCTCTCACGTAGGCCTCCAACGACCTTGCCTCCTTTCTTATATTCTAAAGGTGTAACGCGGGTGTGCCGTCTCGCGGCACACGGAGAGGCAGGAGGGAGAGACAGAGGCCTGACTCCGCGATGATCGGGGAAAGGGGTGTCACGAGGCTCATACCCTATCAGGCTTCGTCGCCTGAGCGCGAAATACAGAAGGGGACACTAGGGGGCAGGAAAAAGTGAGTTAATCCTAGTCTTGAGAGACGTGTTGCAATTCGCAATCCGAAGACGAGCGAGGGCCGGTGCGGGGGGGCTCCTCAGGCGGCCAGTACTGTCTGTCAAACTTGCGGGATACGTGCTTGGGAGGAACAGAAGGTGGAGACATCAAATTGGCCTTTCTTGATTTGGTGGACTCACTCGATCCCGGAGATAGTGATAGCGGAGTGGGAACGGGATAGCCTAAAGTCTCAGGGTGGTATAGAAGATAAGAGTGAGAATACTTTTCGCGTGACTGCCAAGAGGTTCTGGGCTTGCCATTGTCCTTTGGCATTCCTCGTATGCACCGTCCAGGAAGGGGGAGGACGCATGAAGCGTTGGAGGATGGTTGTGAGTGTTTTTGTTGCCGGGCAGCTTCTTCTAGCATGTTCTCGCTTCTCTGTAGAGTTGCCGCCCGACCGACCCGTGCAATCCATCCAGTGGCTTGAGCAAGGATGGACGGAAGAACAACGCCAGTGGTTTCACCACGCTTCGCAGGGCACAGCGACGCTCCCCATTCCCTATGAGTGGCTGCTCGCCCTGGAACAGCCTCAACTGACCCTCTTTGAAGCGCCGTTGCTGGTAGATCCGGTGTACCTCCGTCGGTTCGGCTTTCTTTCCAGCCCAAAGAGCGACGATAATCCGGACGCCTTGCCCATTGGATTCGCACGAACAGCTGACGTCGTTGATCCAAGTAGCGGTGTGTCCTATCAAGCGATCGGGTTTACCTGCGCGGCCTGCCACACGGGTCAACTTGAATACCGAGGCAAGGCGCTTCGCTACGACGGCGGACCAGCAGTGACCGACCTCGGCAAGTTCCGCAAAGCCCTCGGATTGGCTGTTGTCTTCACTAAGTACATTCCTGGCCGGTTTCGCCGATTTGCCGATCGCGTATTGGGGGAGGACCACACTGCCGCGGCCGCAGAAGCGCTCAAACAGCGGCTGGCTAGCATTGTGACGACCCTCAAACACATTCAGCAGAACGAAGACAAATTTGGCGAGCAGAACGTGGAGGAGGGCTTCACTCGCCTGGACGCGCTCTCCCGCATTGGCAATGAAGTGTTTGGACGCCAGCTCAACAATGACATTAACTATCAGGCAATCCTTGCGCCAGTGAACTACCCTCCCATTTGGGATGCCCCATGGTTTGACTGGGTGCAATACAATGGGGCCATCGAGCAACCGATGTTCCGTAATGCGGGCGAGGCGCTGGGTGTCAGTGCACTGGTGAACCTGACGGTGCCGCAACGGCCGCTCTTTGCTTCCACCGTTCGCATTGACGTGCTGTATCGGTTAGAAAAGGCGCTGGCGGGTGCAGCCCCGTTGCCAGCGCGTCGTTTCAGTGGCCTACGCGCCCCTAAGTGGCCCGAAGAGGTGCTTGGCAAGATTAACCAAACGCGGGTGCAGCACGGCGAAAAACTCTACGAAGAACTCTGTCAAGGCTGTCATCTCCCAGCGCCCAATACTGAGGCATTTTGGGATGCGCGCTTATGGACTGAGCCGAACACGGCAGGAGAAAGTTATCTCAAGCTCCATCTGATTCCTCTCTCTGAACTTGACACTGACCCCATGCAAGCGCAAAGCATGGCGGAACGAAAAGTCCAATCACCTGAGTATTTAGGGATCAACGAGACTTCTTTCGGCCTCGCGTTACAAACTGTCGTCATGAAGACCGTCACCTATTGGTACGACCAGCAGCACACCCCGCTAGACCGACGTCAGGAGATGAATGGCAACCGTGGAGATCACGTGCAGGCGCCTATGGCCTACCGTGCGCGCCCGCTTGACGGCATCTGGGCGACTCCGCCGTTCCTCCATAATGGGTCTGTGCCAAACCTCTATACCTTGTTGTCTCCAGTATCCGAACGAGCCAAGACTTTCAAGATCTTCTCTCTGGGCAGTCGAGAGTTCGATCCCCAGAACGTGGGTTTCGATCCTACCCCTCTTGAAGGGGGCTTCCAGTTAGATACTACCATTCCAGGAAATCGGAATACTGGACACGAATTTAACCACGGTCCGATAGGCAAGGGGGTCATTGGGCGTTACTTGGAGCCGGAAGAGCGGCGAGCTTTGATCGAGTATCTCAAAACGCTCTGAAGGATGCCTGGGGGGATTGTCAAGTTAAGACTAACTAAATGTGAAATTGGACAGGATAGGGTATTCAAAAGAAATCATGACCACAACATAAGACGACGAGTAGGTAACGTTACAAATTAGTAGTTTTCCTGTATAATCGGGTAGTGTTCCAATTTGGTATCTGATCTTTTTTATGCTGCACGGCCGAATTCCACCCGCTCCATATATAACCCAATAAGGAGGTCGTGCATGAAGCGCGAGCGGGAAAAACACAGTGTCTTGCAGGCTAACCGTTTGAGACGGGTCCGCAACGTCAGATGTTTGCGCTCGATCTTCTGCAGCGTCAGCTTTCTTACGGTGTGTCGCTCGGGCGGGAGATGACGCTGATAGACACCTGCTTTATCCGTGTAATAGCGGGTGATGCCAAAGGGGGCCAGTAAGGACCGGAGTTTCATGAACATGGCGTCCTTATGACTTCCTATGACATAGGCAAGCATTCTCCCCGTGCGGGGATCAAGCGCGTGCCAGAGCCACCGCGCACTCTCTTTGGCGCCGCCGACGCTCCACATTTTATCTACTTCGGCCTCGCGTCCTGGCTTGACGCTGCCCCTGCCGTCGCGGGGCCCGAGCGCTTGTAAGAGCGCGGTGTTGACGGGTTGAATCGCGAGAACTTTTTTTAACACTGCGATCACGGTCGTTGGGCTAATCTGCAACACGCGGGCAGTATCGCGGATCCCACTGCTATCGAAAGCCATGTCGTCGACCTGGCGGCGAATCTCAGGCGCTCGGCCTCGATCCTGGTGCTGCAGGAGAAAGATCCGCTGTGCGCAGCGGTCGTTTTGACACCGATAACGCTGGGTCCCATGAGCTTGCTTACCTGCCTTGATAACGGCTGTGCCTTGACAGTGTGGACACTGCACCGGGACAGAGACCATCGACTTCCTCCTCGCAATATTTGTATGCTAGGCTACCATACAGGGAAACTACTGATCTGTAACATTACCGACAGATCCCCAAGAGGTGCCGCCGGCTCCCCACCTGGAGGTGCAGCAGTACGCCTCCACGCTTACTCTCTCCTGTCAGTAGACGGGTTCTCCGGCCAGCCGCGCCAGCACGGCAGATCGAAGGACTGGCGTGAGCCAAAGTGGTGGCCCGCTGGGCACACCATCACGCCGTGAGGAGAAGGCGTTGACCAAGTGGGAAATCCCCCGGACTACACTCTGTCCTTCCACGTCTGCCTTCTCTGTTAGCAGCGTTCCTTCTTGGCTACAGGTGGGACATCAGGCTTGCTGGGGGAATTGCATCCTTGCTCGCCTCCTTCATTACCATTCTATGCTCTGAGTTCCTTCCCTAACAAGGGCTGAAGGCAGGGTAGTATCCTCCTGCCTACCAGCGGTGAGGTCGATATTCACGACCAGCGGAAGCCCCATCGGCACAGGGAGAGGAGTTGTGTCAGCACGCCAGCAGGAACGATCGCCGTCGAGTCATAGGAGCGCGGCCTGCTCTAACCTCCAAAGAAGTCGATGGCGTTGTGCGACACTCCCGCACGCTGGGATCGGGCGTGCACGGGGAAAATTCCCTGCGTTTGTGGCTGAGCAACTCCTCCAGACCAAGCGTATGGCCGGGAGCCATGTCGGCCATACGCTTCTGGTTTGGGTCCCCGTGTGCCTGAGACGCGGCGCATGCCAACGAACCTCCCTACCTCTGCGGATGCTCTGGCAGTGGCAGCGCCCTGCGGATGCACCACTCTCCGATGTCGCTCTTAGTTTCCAGTAGCAACTGCTGTTGCCAGGGCGGCCTCTCCACGACGGCGGCCTGCTACAGCTAAGCAGCCGAAAGATCAGAAGTTCAGGGAGGGGAGGGGCATGGTGCAGCTCTTGCACCATGTGCGTCCGTGTACAGCAGGCGTTGGCGCCAAGCGGCTTCCTCCTCCAGTAGCGCTCCGAGGCAACCGCCGTGCGCTTACTTCCTCTCTCACCAGGAGTTTCAACGGTTTGGCGTCAGCATTCGTCAGAGAACGTGAGGTCAGGTGGTGATGGTTAGTCGCCACGCGGATCTCCCAACCAATTTCTCTCACAGGAGGCCTGTACTATGCTCGCAGTGCGCTTTGGGAAGCACCCACCGAAGGTGGATTATCGCACGTTACGCTTCAGGAACTATCTCACGTCGACCCTCCCTCCCCCTCCGCCCGCCCTCAATGTCCTCAGCCGGGTCTACGAGCAGCTCAAGATGACCGATCCCACGACCTTGTTTCCGATGGATGGCAATGACACCCTAGGCGACTGCACCATTGCCGCCTTGGCCCACGCCGAGACGACTTACCGTGGCTTGATTGGGGCAAAAAAGCTCATGACGAAACAGGCGGTGATTAAGCTCTATCTGCATCTGACCGGCGGCGTGGACACGGGCTTGGTCGAGCTCGATGTGCTGAACTATTGGCGCAAACATTCGGTGTCCGGGGACAAAATCGTAGCGTTTGTCAGCATCGATCCCAAGAATCACACTCACATTGCCCAGGCCATCCAGCTGTTTGGAGGCGTGTATCTAGGGTTTCAAGTGCAACAGAACTGTGTGGAGGACTTTAACGCACGCCGCCCCTGGACGCCGGGGCCACTGACCACAGATGGCCATGCGGTCTTTGCCGTCGGCTATGACCCCAGCGGGGTCACGGTGTTGACGTGGGGCAATACCCAACAAGGGACCTGGGCGTGGTGGGACGAGTGTGTGGATGAGGCGTACGCTATTTTACCGCCGGAAGCCAAACATGCTGGCTTTGCCCCGGGCTTTAACTTTACGCAATTGCACGCCGATTTGGAGGCGGTCGCCAGCTGACCTGTGCCCACGAGTGCTCGAAACCTGGTTCGTTCCCTCTCCCTCCGCGGCCGTCTCTTGGGCCAGACCCATCTGCAGACTGCCGAAGAGGAGGGAGAGACGAGGAGACGTGGGAAGACCACAACGAAAAAGGTTGCGAAAGTGCGCGGGGTGCTGGCATCAAGGGGCCACGCTGCTCGTGACAAGCATGAGCGAATTTCTAAGTTTGAGAAATCGGTGGGTGCTTGGTGCAACACCTGCTTTCGCCATGGGATTCACGTCCTGTGATCAGCTCTTGTCCCGGGACCCTTACAAGGATGGTCACTGGACGTGCGGCCACACCAACCATGTCCGAGCCCCAAGTACCTTTGCAGACTCAGGGCGCACGACTGACATGGCGTGGAATACCATCTCCATCTGGACAGGGCATTGTGTAGCATCCTGGAGTGTAGAATTATCCTCCCGCTTTACTTCTCTGTGCCAGAGTCGCACGAGGTTCATTATGTGTGATGTGTTTCGCGTTCTTCTTCTCATGACATGTTTCTGGAGCGTGCAGTTGGGACTCGACTCGGCTGCCCATCCCCAGTCCTCCGAGACGGAGAGTCCTGGATCCCCGACGGCAGCCGCTCGCGGGGCCGTGCTGCAGGCAGGCCAAGCCTCGCTCGCACCTGAGCAGGCCCAGACCGTGCAGCACGCGCCGGCTACCATTCCCGCCTTGGCGCTCGCTGTAGACTCGAGTGGAAGCATCGGCACATGGCAACCCGGTGGCGCGCCCCGCACCGCGACGAACCCGTTTTTCCAAAATCTCGGCACCAATGGTCGCACCTGCTTTACCTGTCATCAGCCCCAAAATGGCTGGTCGCTCACGCCTACCCATGTTCGACGCCGGTTTGTTGAGAGTCACGGCGCCGATCCGGTGTTTCGCTTGGTAGACGGCGCGACCTGCCCCACTGCCGATGTGTCAACACAGCAAGCTCAACAGTTGGCCTATCGGCTTCTGCTCACCCAAGGACTGTTCCGGATTGCGCTGCCCCTGCCGCCAACGCCCGCCACCGTCATGGAGTATCAGGTGCTCAGTGTCCAAGATCCGTATGCGTGCACCATGAATCCGCAGACCGGACTCACCAGTTTCGGCGCGGACCAGCCAGCGGTGGGAATGGTGTCGGTCTACCGCCGTCCGCTGCCCGCTACGAATTTGGGCTTCTTAAGCACAGTCATGTGGGATGGGCGGGAGGCGAGTCTGGCGACACAGGCGGTGGATGCGACCCTGGGCCATGCGCAGGCGCAAACGACTCCCACTCCTACCCAGGTCCAGCAAATTGTCACGTTTGAATCCGATCTGTTTACCGCCCAGGCCTTTGATGTGACCGCCGGGTTGCTACAGGGACACCACGCGGCGGGAGGACCAATCCAGCTCGCCCAGCAGCCGTTTTATCTCGGCATTAATGATCCGCTGGGGAATAATCCCACCGGTGCGCCGTTCTCCTCCACCATTTTCACCCTGTACGCCCCGTGGCTGACTCCCACTCGGGAAAGCGCTATCGCCCACCATCGCGCGTCGATTGCACGTGGCGAGCAGTTGTTCAACACCAAGGCGTTTGACATTACTGGGGTAGGGGGCCTGAACGATGTGTTGGGACAAGAGCATCTTTCCGGCTTTTGCGGCACCTGTCATGACACGCCCAATGTGGGGAATCATTCAATCAAGGCCCCGTTAAACATTGGCATTGCGGATCCCGCTCCCCCTGGCCTGGAGGTGGCGGCGCTGCCCATTTTTACCCTGCAATGTATTGCTGGTCCGCTGGCGGGGGAGGTGTTTCGGGTGACCGACCCGGGCCGCGCCTTGATCTCGGGCAAATGTGCGGATATCGGGAAATTTAAGGGGCCGATTCTGCGAGGGTTGGCGGCCCGCGCCCCCTATTTCCATAATGGGAGCGCCAAGACACTGGCGGAGGTCGTCCATTTTTATGATCGCCGTTTTCACTTAGAATTGACCGACCAAGAGAAGACAGATCTCGTGAATTTTTTGAAAGCACTCTAACACCACGCGAGCGCGAGGCAGCGTGGGGAGGCGGGTGCAATTCACGGAATGAAAATAAGAAAGCGCCTCCTCGCCGTGGTGTTCCTGCGGCCAGCACAGCCTCCCAGACTTGTGGGGGTCGTGGGCGAGCGGGACACAGGATCGAGGGGGTTCTGGTGCAAACGAGATAAGGAGGATGAAGAACAACCTGTTTGAAGCTATGACTTATAGCGGATTCATCCGGATACGACCTGCTTTCGTAGGGGCACGGCGGCACCGTGCCCCTACAGACTTAGCATCTTGTCGTAACGCCTGGACGCATACAAATGCAAATCGCTCTAAGCTGCGAGCAACGTGGCGGAGCACGGCTTGGCGACTGCGCAAGCATAGCTGGGCCGTATGTACGCCAACGGCTGGGGCGTTCCACAAGACGTTGGCCTGGCCTACCTGTGGACGACCCTGGCGATAGCGAAGCTGACGAGCCCTGAGCGCGGCACAGCGGAAAAGCTCCGTAAAGAGCTCGCGTCACAGATGACGCGGGCGCCGCGTGCAGAAGCGCGGCGCCGGGCGCGGACATGGAAACCAAGGCAAAACTGAAGGCTCTGTCGCCAGTGGTTCGTTGAGTGTTACTTCGTTCTTCTGCCCCACTGAGCGTGAGGTGGAGGTGACGCGGCATGAGGGACTTCAAGGGACGGCATGTTGAGGGCTCCGGTGCAAATCAGGTCGCCCGCACCGTGTACTGTGTTCACTATTGATTGTTCGTTACGAATTGTTTTAGTCGTATTGGGGTCAGAGTCCCCACACGAGGATGCTCGAAAACACTCGTCCTGAAGGGTGCGGGGCGCTGCGGATCGGATCAGGTGCGGCGAACGCTCGGAGAACATTGCTTTCTTGTGTTGGAAGACGAGAGGAAGGCCACTGATAGGGGAGGGATGATGAGAAGGTCAGCACGCCGAGGGCAGGTGGTCGCGCGTGGACAAATCCCATGTGACCCTTGCTATGGCGACCGATAACCGCAATTACGATATTTTTAACGTGTTTATGTAGAATGAGGCGGCAAGACTACTGGAGGGCAATCCCAGATTTCGTTCGTGCGCGCGTGCCTCCTCACAGCAGCGGGAGCACCTACCGCTCGTGATGGGAGTGTTGCGAGGAGGAACGCGCCTCGCGCGCCTGTGACACCCGTTTCCGCTGTGGCCGTGCGCGGGGCGTGGGGGGTCTCGCGGAAGCGTCCCACACTTGCAGGGCCATCTGGACCATATCCTGCAGCACGACGGGATCGGCCATGGCCTTATGCATCACGTTCAGTCCCTGGGCTACCCCCACAAAGAATCGCGCTAACGCGCGGCAATCCTGTGTCCGCGAGAGATCGCCCGTCGCTTGTGCCCGCAGCAATACGTGATACACGACCGATTCCTGGTGGCTCATCCAAGTCGCAATCGTACGGTTGATCTCCTCTCCACTGCCTGGACATTCCAAGGCGGTATTAGTAATCAGGCAGCCACGAGGAGTGGTTGGATCACTGGTGCGCTGCAGAATGGCCGCAAACATCCGTTCAATTGCGCGCCGCGGGTCGGGATCGGCTAACTCGGCGAGCAGCGGACTGCCGATGCGCTCTGCGTAATGCGCGACCGCCGCGAGGAAAAGCTGTTGCTTGTCGTGAAACGTGGCGTACAGGCTGCCGCGGTTAAGACCGGTGGCCTCGACGAGGTCTTGGATCGAGGTCGCTTCATAGCCGCGGCGCCAGAAGACCTCCATCGCCCGCTCCACGACGTCCTCTGGATCAAACTGTTTGACTCCCGCCATATTGTGTCCCCATGTTGGAACGAGCAGTCTTTGTAATAGGATCGCTTTGCTTCGTTATTTCTCTATTATCAGGGTCTTTCTTTCGCTCCGTCACCCGCTCGTCCGCATTATTGACTCATCGTTCTAAAATCGCTACGGTTCCTCTCATCTACTATTCCTGAATCCCCTTGGCGCGTAAAGAGGTGCGCCCCAGAGAAAGAGAGGAGCACGATGGATAGCCACACCAAGACCGTTGTCTTGCACGATATCATCCGCCGCTTCGCCACGGGCGGGAAGGATATTACCCCGGCCATGTGGCAGGACTTTGTCGAGGCGCAGAACGATGGCTACCGTACAGGTCCTGCGATTGGTGAGCGGGTGCCTGACTTCACCTTATCGGATCAACAGGGCGACTCACGGTCTCTCGCAGACTTGATGGGACCCAAGGGGTTGCTCCTGGTCTTTACCCGCAGTGCCGACTGGTGACCGTATTGTCGTAATCAGCTCGTCGAGCTGAACATGACCCTTGATACCCTCCGTACACATGGGATTCATGCTGCCGCCATCACCTATGACGCCCGGGAGACTCTTCATGCCTTTGGGGAGGCGTATCACATTGGCTATCCCCTGTTGTCGGATGTCGGCAGCCGTGTGATTCGCGCCTTTGGCATCTTGAACACGAACATTCCCGAAGATCATCCCATGATGTACGGTATCCCGTGGCCAGGGAATTATCTCATTGCCCCCGATCGGAGCGTCCAGGATAAGCTGTTCTTGCGGGACTATCAGTTACGCCCTTCAGCGGCTGTGCTCTTACGAACCGTGGCGGATGCGGTCAGGGGGACCACCACCGAGATCACGACGGATGTGTTGCAGGCGACGATCACGCTGTCCACCGATCGGTGCTTCCCTGGTCAAGAACTTGCCGTCGGGTTGAACGTCCGACTCATCCCGGGCTGGCATGTCTATGGACCGTCGGTAGCTGGCAATTATCAGGCGCTGACCGTGACCTTTGACAGTCCGCTCGTGGCAGAATACTCTTTGAACCTACCTCCCTCTACTCCTGTCCTGCTCAAGGCTCTCGGAGAGACGCTGCCGGTCTACACGGAGGACATACAGGCGGTAGGGACGCTCCGCATCAAGTGGAGTCCACCCGCACCCATGCCGTTTCTGGAAGCGCTGGGTGCGCCTCTTGAGCCGGGCGCGTATACCATCACGGGCACCTTACGCTTCCAGGGATGCAACGACGAGATCTGTGAGACGCCACAAGCCATCCCATTTACGGTCCCCATCCGCATCGAAGCTGGGGTGCCGCCTGCGCCCAAGGCGCAGACGTAGCGCTGGTGGACTTTGGCGCTGATGACGTTAGACGGAACTGTGGTGAGAACGAAGTGAGAATACGCCGTAGCGACCATGACGACGCGAGACGTCTGTACAGAGGACGTTCAGCAAACGGAGACGCGGTCACCAGGCATGGCCACACCAGAGGCTATAGCGTGCAGGCGGAGAGTGCGCGTGTTGTGCGCCAAGAGTTTTGTCCTGAATGTGGCTCGTCAGTGTTCGCCACGACTCCTCACCTGCTGGCGATTACCGTGGCCAGCTTTGATGATCCTAGCCCGTTCACCTCGACGATGGCCATTTGGCTTGAGAGCGCGCGGCCCTGGGCGGTGATCCCCACGGATATTGCACACTTTCCGAGAAATCCTCCACTGTCCGCTGGAGACCAGGAACCGACCACGCCACAAAAGTAAGCACATCCCGGAAGGAACGAGAAGGGAAAACACTACTCCTATGCAAGGAAGATCAGAAAACGGTGAGGTGCGTTCGTCTATCAATGTGGGTGCTCGCGTTGAGCGTATTCATTGCTGTCTCCCCCTTGCAGAGTAGCACCGTGCATCTCGTTCTCCTGTTGCTTGATCGCGGGTTGGTGTTAACACAAACGGCGTCGGTCGTCTCGTTTCTCGCCGCAGGGGCGTTCGTTGGGATGATCAGTTCCGGCTATTTCGTGGACCAGTTTGCCGCGCAAGGAGTCGTCCACGTGAGCGGGCGTCGCAATTCATTGCCACGCGACCGACGTTTACGGAGGATGATTCGCCCCGCCGTTACGAGATGATAGAGTTGTTGCGCCGGGGAAAGGAAAACAGAGTGTTCCTCTCAAAACATACAGGGCCGCAAAGCCAATACAGGAGGAAGTCGCAATCTCTGTACGATGATACGATGACAATAGAGCGTAGACCGCACGGTGAACGCGCTTAGACCCTTGTAGAAAGAAGGGGTTAGGATAGAGACGGG
>CAZUFQ010000039.1:8260-15753 GCA_964618735.1 uncultured Enterobacteriaceae bacterium | reverse complement strand
CCAACAAAACACGAGAAAACCCAGGCAATGTCGCCAATGGAGCAAAATAATTGGCTTGCGGCGCTTCGTGGAGGAGCCGTTTCACCAGCAAAGGAGCGGCGAGTGGTGGGAGCGGACGCAGATCGTTCCGCAGCAGATCGTCTTCCGCGACCTCCCGTGCAAAGTCAGTGAGCGTGCCCAGCCGCAGTCCAAAGTGTCCCGGCCCGGCCCAGGCGATGGCGCGACGTAAGCGAGTCGCCAACAGTGTACTGGGAACAATCACCGTGACAGGCGCGAGTGGGTCAGCGTCTTTGACCGTTTTGACGGCGGTCACGAGCGCCTCTTGTAAAACAGCAAACGAGTCGCTGACAAACACACGCTGCATGGCATGTGCCTAGGGTCTTTCCGGCGCTTTTGCAAGGACCTGCTCTTTTTTGACGATCTTCGACGCCGCAGCTATAAAGTCCGCTATGCTGCAGAACCGACCGCATGCCGGAGTTCCTTCTTATCTTACGCGACTTCCTTTTTTTTATGGCTGGGTAGTGATTGGTGTTGCATTTGTAACCATGGCGATCGGCGTGAACACTCGTACGGCCTTCTCTTTGCTCTTCCCTCCCATTCTCGCCGAGTTTGGCTGGGACCGTGGCAGAACCGCCGCTGCGTTTTCTATCGGGTTCGTCGCCGCTACGCTGTACTCCCCGCTCATCGGTTTGCTGATGGATCGCCTAGGACCACGCTATGTGATTCCGCTCGGCGCACTCATAATGGGCGCAGGGCTGATGCTCTCCACATTCATTTCACAACCTTGGCATCTCGACCTGACCCTAGGGTTGATGGTGGGCGGCGGCAGCATTTTTATGAGTTATCTCGGTCACTCCCTGTTTCTCCCCTATTGGTTTGTACGAAAACGCGGCTTAGCGATTGGCATCGCCTTCTCCGGCGTAGGAGCGGGCTCGATTTTTCTTTTTCCATGGCTGCAAAGCATGATTAGCCGTGTCGGCTGGCGTGAAGCGTGCTGGGTGATGACGGCAGTGCTTTTGGTCACCGTGCTGCCGACCAATTTTCTCTTGCAACGTCGTCGTCCGGAAGATCTAGGTTTGGCGCCGGACGGAGACAGCCCCTCAGACGTTCACCAACACGCCCGGGCGGGAGCCGCCAATATTGCAGACCATGCCTGGGCGTCAACCGACTGGACACTCGCACGAGCGATGCGCACCACGCGCTTCTGGTGGCTGGGTGTGGGGTTCACGAGTAATCTCTACGCCTGGTACGCTATCCTGGTCCATCAAACGAAATATCTGAACGATATTGGGTTTCCCTCGGATGTCGCCGCTTATGCGCTCGGCTTAGTCGGACTCACTGGTAGTTTTGGACAGATCACGCTCGGGCATCTGTCAGATCGAATCGGACGCGAATGGGTGTGGACGCTTGGCGTGTCAGGGTTTGTTTTGTGTTATGCCCTCCTCCTCCTGATGCAACAGTATCCCACCCCGGTGTTGTTATATGTGATGATCGCCGCCCAAGGGTTCTTGGGATACGGCTGTGCTTCCGTGTACGGATCGGTTACTGTAGAACTCTTCCAAGGAAGGCATTATGGCGCGATTTCGGGCATGCTCAGTGTGGCCGGAAACCTTGGCGCCGGATTAGGCCCGTGGCTGACTGGCGCGCTCTATGATCGGATGGGGAATTACACTTTAGCATTTTTGCTGGCGATGGGTATGAGTCTCCTCTCAATCGCCTCTGTCTGGATCGTAGCCCCTCGCAAGGTCCGGGTCGTCGCCGGCCAGATTGAACGCCTCCGCGCACAACGACAGCTCCAAGGGCAAGAATGAGAAAGTTGGGCAGGCGCGGGGGCCTGTCCCTACATAAACAAACTGCTGGGATCAAATTGAACCACCACCGAGACTCTGTCTACGTTGACTCAGCAGGGCCTCGGATCTGCAGCCCTGCAGGCAACGATTCATCAAGAATCCGCGCTTGTTCCTTTGCCTCTAACGCAACCACTTCCAACACTTGTCGCGCCCAGCGGTCCCCAGACGGCAATGGGGAGAGACGTTCTGCTACCCGCCGACGTATGCCGTCGTCAAGATCACGTGTGCGGTCGCCTGTGCAACGTGCAATCTGCACCATCACGAAACCGGTCGCCTCGGGCTTCTTCCACTCACTACGCAAAAGCCTTTCTGACCACGCCTCCGCAGTGTCGCGTCGCACCACACAGTTCGCTGGACCATAGAGCAGCGTCCGTGCGCCCAGACGCGCCAAGGCCCAGGTCTCCTGGTCCGCCGCCCTTCCCTTCTCTACTAAGTGTACTAATTCTTCTCCCAGATCGGCTTTGGCGTCCGGGTTCAGTCGCTCGCAACTTCCCAGCACTTGCCACATTTCGCGCAGTTCTTGCGGACCAACCTTCGAGCGTCCAGCTTTTATTTTGCTTTTGAGTTTTGGCAGCAACCACGGAGCGATGTCATTGTAGAGCACGGTCTGCTGTTGACGACTGAGACCGCCGGCAACGCGTTTCCATAGATTCCACCATTCAGCGCGGCACTGCACAGCGTTTGCGTGGAGAGGTCCGCGCGGGTAGATTTTCCACAATTGTTGCAGCCGCCATTCATCAGTGGAGTGGCCAAATCCTGGACGCAGACAAAATCCCAGCAGGTTGAGCCACCGCGCCTCATGTTCTGGGCTCCGTTCCCGCCCCTTTTGCCGCTCCCACAAGACATCCCATAGACGACGAATAGCACTGAGAGGCCAGTTGTCTTTGTTGAGCCCCAGCGTCTGCTCAAGTTGACGAGTTAAGTTCTGCGGTGTGACGAGTTCTCCATCAGAAGGGGCAGCCGCAGCAAATACGACGTCGAGCAATTGTACGGCTTCATTCAACGATACATCCTCAATAACATGTTCGTCGCTAACGGTTGCAGGAGTAGACAACGGAGCCGTCGAGCCTTCGCCGCGCAACTGAAATTGCAGCCGCCAGCGATGTGTGGTCTGACGAGATTCACACCACAGTTCTAACGTACCCACTTCGGTGAACTTCGCCGACACCTGCACGGGAATTTTCGCCGCGCCAGTTCTTTTCCCAAAACGCAGGACAGTGCGAATCGCCGGTAAGGGCGAGAGTTGATCCATGGACAGCGACAACACGGCGCCCGCTGAGTCCGTCATCCGCGTGCTAGACGCATACAGGGGAAAACTCACAGGTTGATTGGCTAGCACTTCAAATTCCGGTTCGGCGAGGTGGACTTCTTCTCCTTCCTCCATGCCATGGCGGACCACACACAAGACTGGTAGGTGATCAGTGGATTTGTCTTGGTTGGTCGCCCCGCCGAGGCCGATGTAATACGCGCGCGCGCTGCCGCCGCCGATACGCACGCCCTGTCCGCGCCGCACTAGGCCGTAGTAAGCGGCGCCGTACGCCACGGCAAGGTCGAGGCTGGCGTTGGTCAGAACGGCAGGTCGCCACAGCGCTCCGCTTTCCGCTGGGAACCAACTAGAAAGGATATAGACAATGCGCTCCCGGATTGCCAACGGCGTTAAGGCTCCACCGTTGAACAGAACTGCATCAGGCTTTACTTCCATCCCGTTGCTCGCTGTCGCATGCTGGTGAAGAAACCATGCGAGATGGCGAGGAATTTCAGGTTCTGAAGCATAAGGCAAGCCAAATTCTTGGAGCCCTACCCGAGCGCTGCGGCGCGGCGTCGCATCTAGAGCCACAGGCGGGAAAAAGCCGTCAAGAACAACCTGCTCCAACTCTGCACGCGTGAGCATATCGCTGAGCGCACCGCCCACCACAGAACTCCCACGCCCAGGCAGCGTCAGCGTCGCACTCGCCCGGTTGGGATCAGCAAACAGGTCTTCTTTGGCAACCCGGCAAAGATGGGTCAGGGTTTGCCAACGTTGCGCGTCCAGACGACCGCCTTTGGTAAGCCGAGACTCCACCAACCGGGCGAGTGCAATATCCATGTTGTCGCCGCCAAGAAGTAAGTGATCGCCAACGGCGAGGCGTTCAAGTTGGAGTTGGTTCTTCCCTTCGGTCACCGCGATTAAACTCAGGTCGGTCGTGCCGCCGCCGATATCACACACAAGAATGGCGCTGCCGGCGCGTAGCTGTGTCTGCCAAGAATCGGTATGCGCTGCAAGCCACGCGTATAGGGCCGCCTGCGGTTCTTCCAGCAGAGTCACTTGGGGCAGACCCGCTAGCTCTGCGGCTTGTACAGTTAGTTCACGTGCGACTTCGTCGAAAGACGCTGGAACGGTGAGGACAACCTGCTGGGCTTCCAGGGCATACTGTTTCCCCATCCGATTGTTCCAAGCTTCTCGGATATGGAGCAAGTAGCGAGCAGAAACAGCGACCGGGGACAGTTTCGTCATCTCCGCCGCACTTCCCCACGGTAGAATCGCGGCCTGACGATCAACTTCTGCATGACATAACCACGACTTCGCTGAGGCAATTAATCTTCCAGGCACCCGCGCCCCTTGCACCCGAGCGAACTGCCCGACAGCATAGTTGCGGTCACGATCCCACGGCAAGGCTAAACTACCTGCCGGTAAATCATGAAGGCCGGGTAAATAGAGAAATGATGGTAAAGTCGCCTGCGAAGTGACGGTCGTTTCATTGACTAATTGGGGAATAGGGAAATGCTGTACGATGAGCGAACGTGTAGTGTCTACATAGGCAACTGCACAGTTTGTGGTGCCGAGATCGATGCCAACGAGATAACGAGAGAGAGACATATTTCATCATAGCTTCCGGTTATTCACCGTCAGCCTTCAGCATATGTAGGGTGCGCTTGCGCACCGGTGTTTTTTGCTCCAGCCATTTGGTGTTGACAACTGCCTACTCATCCCCCACCGTCCGGACATTGAACTCAAGCTTCCAACGGTGCGTTTCGTCACGCGACACAGCCCAGAGTTCCAGGGTGCCGACTTCCGTCACGTGCGTATGCAAACGGACCGGGATCGTCACGCCTTCCTGGCCAATCCATGACAAAGTGGTTTCCACGGGGGAGAGTTCCTCAATATCATCTCCAGGCTCTTCGATGAGCTGACCCACGTGATCCTCACGACGCGTAGTTGATCCTAAGAACCGAAACTCCGCAGGCTCGCCCACGACTAACCCAAACTCCTGACCGGGAATGTCACTCTCTGTTCCTTCTTCCATTCCGAAGGGAACCACACAGAGCGCTTTAAGCGGAGCAGGCATGCCAGGCACCGCTGGCATAGAGGTCTCGATGCCAATGTAATACGACCGCGCCGCGCCGCCGCGAATACGAACGCCTTTGCCGCGTCGAGCAAGACCATAATACGCAGCCCCATAAGCGACTGCGTGATCAAAATCGGTTCCTTCTAAGGTCCGCAGCGCGTCACCGCCCTCTTGATCCAGCCAGCCGTTGAGCACCTCGACAACGCGTTGGCGCAAGAGGTCCGCCTTCATCACGCCGCCATTAAAGAGAATTGCGGTCGGGTGCACGAACGACTGCGAAGCTAGCTCAGCTGTTTGTTGCCGCGTGAGGAACTTTGCAAGATGACGCATGACGCCAGGGTCAGCTGCATACGGCAATCCCATCTCTTGGAAGCCAACTCGTCGGCCGCTTTTCGGGAGATCGCTTGGCGCACAATGCGGGAAGAAACCATCCACCAGGGTGGCTTCGAGTTCCGCGAATGCAAGTTCGGTGCGAATCGTACCGCCGATGACGCTACTGCCGCGCCCAAGAATCGCTAAGGGCTGACTCTTCGGCGCATCAGCTTGCAGCAGCGTCTCTTTCGCCGCCCGACAATTTTGGCTCAACCCACGCAGTTGCCAGGCATCGAGCTTGGTCCCTTTGGCGGCGAGTCGCTGCTGGACAGCGTAGGCAAGCGCCAAGTCCATATTGTCGCCGCCTAGCAAGATATGCTCGCCAACCGCAACCCGCTTCAGCTCTAACTCACCGCCTTCGTCAGAGACAGAAATTAGTGTGAAATCGGTTGTGCCGCCGCCAATGTCACACACCAAGATGACGTCTCCCACCTTCACCTGTTTCCGCCAACGATCTCCGGCGCCGTGAATCCAGGCATAAAAAGCGGCTTGCGGCTCTTCTAGTAACCGAATAGAAGAGAGGCCGGCCCGCTCAGCAGATTGGACGGTTAACTCGCGAGCGGCGGCATCAAAAGACGCCGGCACGGTGAGTAAAATGTCTTGGTTCTCCAGAGACAACGTTGGGTCATCCTGGGCAATGAGATAGTTCCACGCATTACGAATGTGCACGAGATATTGAGAAGACACCTCAAGCGGCGACATCTTCTTCAGATCATCACCGCTCCCCCAGGGTAGAATCGGCGCCGTGCGATCAACCCCAACGTGACAGAGCCAAGATTTTGCAGAGGAAATCAGTCGCGCCGGCGCCTCGGCGCCACGCGTCCGCGCCAGCGCGCCCACGGCAAACGGCAGATCATCCGCCCATGGCAGCGTGAGACTTCCAGCCGGGAATTCGTGTCCGGTTGGGAGATAGAGAAACGACGGCAGCGTCTCCCGCTCCTCGACATTTCCAGGCGCTACTAATTGAGGAATGCGAAAAAGTTTGATTTCGGGCCGCTCAAGATCGGTTGCTTGGGTGTCTACATACGCAATGACACAGTTGGTTGTGCCAAGGTCAATACCAATAATATAGCGAGGAGCAGACATAATTTTTGGTTCTCGATTACCAGTAGTCAATAGCCGGTAGTCAGCATGGAGAAAGCATATAACAAGCGACGCCTCCGTAGTCCTCTTTTACTGACTACTGAAGGCTGAGTACTAGCTACTTCTTATGGAATTTCCACTTCAGCCGGAGCGACAATCTGAGGATCTTGTCCTGCCGGCTGAGCAGGCAATTTTACTTTGCTAGCGCGCCAACCCGCATGCCGTAATGCGCCGTGAAACGGCGGCTCACCAGTCACATTGCCAGTTAAGCGAATAGCTGAGGGATCAAAATCTTTCTGCACCGTGATATTGTCTCCTTCGCTTCCACTCAGCACTGGCTCCAAAGTCAGATGTTCAGTTAACACTGCACGGCAGGATTGATGAATCGTTCGCACCGCAGCGCCAATCTGTGCATCGTCATATGGTTGAATGTCTTCACGGAGAAAATCGACCAGACGACCTTCGCGCTGGAACAAAGATAGGAGTTGCACGGCAGCGTCAGTCGTAGGTTTTGGCGGAGCCGGAGGCGGCGCGGCTTTTTTCGGTTCTCCTGGAGTTTTTTTCACTTGTGCAGACGGCGCTGTCTCACCGCCTGTGACTAAATTCGGCAAGATTAACAACAACAAAAAACCAACAAAACAGACCAACACAACAACACACACCACAAACAACCCACACACACACACACACAACATACGCATAGCATACGGCATGACGGAGATTACGTCTTTGTCGCACGGCAACTACCCGAATGAATTCAAGCTCACGTCCGTTGGCAAAACAATGAAATGCGTTGAACACAAAATCGCGGAGGACGGAGGTACGAACATGGGAGAGAAAGGGAGAGAGCAAACCAAGAGAG
>CAZUFQ010000039.1:0-8250 GCA_964618735.1 uncultured Enterobacteriaceae bacterium | reverse complement strand
AACCACAAACCAGCAACGAGCGGGGCGCCAGCAAAGACATAGAGGTAATTTTGACAGGCTGACCTCATCACCCCAACTTCCCCCTGGCCCTGGACTTCCATCGTCACCTGCATACCTATGGGACAAGGACCAAATGGGCCAGTAAGAAAAAGATAGCAGATGCCTGCCGCCGCGGCTCCGGTCAGGAGCAAGATAAGAACATAGGCAAGCGGTTTGAGGGTTGGTCGCACAGTTTTGACTTCTCCTGATATTGTTCGGTGCGCAAGCGCACCCTACGAATCTTTATTTCAGTTCCTAACCCCTAACACCCAACACCTAACCCCTAACTCACCACACATCCCTGCGCCAAATCCGCAAAAAGGCCCCAACGCGAAATGCTGCGGTGTTCATGCACCAATCCACTCGTCAGGCCCACAAAAATCAATTCCCGTGCGGGATCGGCCCACGCCATAATGCTGCTGGCGCCAGCGTGTCCAAACGTACGCGGTGAAGCTAGCGAGCCGAAGTAGCTTGGGAGAATGCCGGTCCCACGCAGCCAGAACCCAAGCCCCCGATTCGCCGGGATTTTCGGCCAACCTTGCACGATACGTATTTGTTCCACCAGCCGGTCTTCCATATCTCCAGTGTGAATCGTCGTGGCCAAGTCTACCAGCGCGGGACTTAAGAGACGCACGCCATCGAGTTCACCACCGTTGAGCCACATCTGATAAAAACGTGCAAGATCAAATACCGTTGAATAAGAACCGCCTCCTGGAACAGCAGCGCTTTGCACTTCCGGCATATTGAATGCTTCGAGAAACTCAATGGGAAACGGCGCTCCGCCACTGTCGAGCGCTTGGATAGGCACGCGACGCGCTTGCATATCAGGCCGTACCCCCATGTGCGAGTCTTTCATGCCCAGCGGACCGTACAAATCTTCTGCGCACATTTGGGCGAAGCTGCGCTTGCCGCCATCTACACGACGGGCGATTTCTCCAAGAATCCATGAGCCAGTAATCGCATGATAATGCACAGCGGTCCCTGGTTCATGCTCCAGTGTTTGTGCACAGATGCGAGTAATGGAAGCATCCCAGTCGGCCCATTTCGGCATGGTCCAGTCTGGCGCCAGATTCGGAAAACCGGCGGTGTGCGTCAACACTTGGGCAACCGTAACATTGCCTTTGCCGTTGGCGGCAAATTCTGGGATGTAGTCCGCTACCTTATCACAAAGTTGCACCGCTCCTTGATCAACTTTCATCAATAGCATAGTCGCGGTGATCGGCTTCGTGGTCGAAAAAAGACAGAAAATATCGTCGGGCTTCGCAGCGCGATTCTTTTTAGGCTCTGTCACGCCGACTCCACGAGCAGCGACGATCTTGCCGCGCCGAGCCACCAAAAACGCTCCACCGTAGAGCCAGCCTTCTTGGACTTTCTTTTCGATAGCAGAAAACAAGCGTTCAACACGTTGTGGATCAACACCAACTTCTCTGGGATCTACAGTTTGCATAACAACTCCTCCTTCAGAGAGGGAACGTAGCGACGTAAAACGAAGAGGTTGTACCACATCTCACGCCGGTCATACACGTCATCTCAGCGTACGTCCATGCCTTCAGGCGGTTTGATCGTCATTCCCATGATGTTATAACCGCCGTCGATATGCACGATCTCGCCAGTAATTTTCTCCGCCAGTGGACTACACAGAAAGAGCGCCGTCTTCCCAACATCCACGGTCGTCACTTCCTGTTGGAGTGGAGAGAATGACTGAAAATGCTCATGCATCAATGAAAATCCAGGAATACTCGTCGCGGCTTTGGTAGAAATTGGACCTGGAGAAAGACCATTCACGCGAATGCGGTGCTGAGCTAGATCAAACGCCAGGTTGCGGATGATATTTTCCAGGGCGGCTTTCGCGACGCTCATGAGCTGATACCCAGGAATGACCTTTTCTGCAGCTAAATAAGAAAGCGCGAGTATGCAACCGCCGCGTTCTTGCATGAGCGGAAGGGCTCCACGCGCCAAAGCAATCAGCGAATAGGCGCTCACATCAAGCGCCAATGCAAAATCTGCCCGTGTGATATCGACAAAGCGAGCTTGAAAAGACGACGGCGGCGCGTAGGCAATAGAATGCACGAGGAAATCGAGATGACCAAAGGCGGAGCCCACTTCATTCATCATCTTTGGAATCGCTTCGTCTTGGCTCACGTCGCATTCAACCAGGAGCGGGTCTCTCAGCTGATCAAGGATGTTCCCCATCAATCGTTTGACCGCCTTGCGTTGAATAGAAATAGCCACCCGAGCGCCAGCGTCATTGAGGTATTTCGCAATCGGCCACGCGATCGAATGGTCATCGAGCACCCCGGTCACCAGCGCGGTTTTGCCGGAAAAATCAAGGAGTGAAGCAACTGAATTGAGAGAATCGCTCATAGCACGTCCTTATTCAAACTTCTCGCGATGTGGAAACGTCAATCCGAGGAGAATGTTCACAATAACAATATTTAAAAATGCAAACACGATACGCCCAAATTCCTGGTACACCGTGACCCAAACCGTCGTCGAAATAAGAATATAAGCAACGACCAGAAAGGTCAGCTGTAATCCCCACCGCTTCATCGTCCACAACCCATAGACAAGCATAAGCGCGACGAAGAGTTGCAAACCATGCATAACCTGGGCGGACCAGCCGAAGACGCGAAGTCCAAAGACAACGGTCGCCGGTCCTTGTGCATAGGCGCGCTCAAAAGGCGTCACCATGTCCCAACCAATAATCAGGATGGCGTAGATAAGGATTAAACACGCCAGGATAGTGATGCTGAGTGGACGTTGAGGGGTGTTCATCTGCTTGCTGGGCTCTCGTGAGTCGTAAGGCGTGCTGTGCGCGCCGATTAATGGCGCGTGAAACGCGCCCTACAAATTCTCATTCGTTGACTTTACTACTTCCCCGTAAACTTCGGTTCACGTTTTTCAGTAAAAGCACGGATCGCTTCCTTGTGATCTTCCGTCGCGAAGCAGTGCTTTTCCAACGCTAGCGAAGTATCAAGCACGAGGTTTGCGGTATCACGCAAGATTTTGTTGACCGACACTTTTGTCCATCGGATTGCTTTCGTCGGCCCATTCGCAAGACGGTTGGCAAACGCCAGCGCCTTCTCCATCAATTGGTCTGCTGGCACGACATGGTTCACCAAGCCGATCCGTTCAGCTTCCGCTGCCGTAATGATATCTCCAGTCAGCAAGAATTCTTTCGCGCGTGCAGCGCCCACCAGCCACGGCCAAATCACGGCTCCGCCATCGCCCGCAACGACACCCACGCGCACATGCGGGTCACCGATCTTGGCGTTATCCGCCGCAAAAATCACATCGGAGAATAGAGCGAGCGTGGCGCCAAGACCTGTGGCTGGACCATTCACGGCAGCAATGATGGGCTGCTCGACTTCTAACATGTCGATAATGATTTTCCGCGCCTCGGTGAAGAGTGCGTCCAATTGAGGCGTCGTCATCTCTTGAAACCACTTAATATCACCACCCGCGCAGAAGGCGCGCCCCTTGCCGGTCAGTACTACCGCTTCGGCTTCTTGGTCGTGCGCGATGTCTGAGAAGATTTGCGAGATTTCCGTGTGTAATCCAGCGTTGATCGCATTGAGCGATTCAGGACGGTTAAGAGCAACGACGAGGACCTTGTCCTTGCGTTCGACACTGAGGTAGTGATAACGACTGTAATCCATAGGGAAGCCTCCTTTTTCACTTGGCATAAGCCCGTGCATTATTCGCCAGCGAGCGGAAAGGATCAAGGGAATCCAGTATGCGCATCTATTTTTGCCGAGAAGGTCTAAACTACATCATGAATATTCTCCAGCAAAAGCTGCCGGAAGATGAGGTTTCGGCGTGCGCGCCAGAGAAAGTACCAGAAGTCGCCCTTGAGGCGGACGTACTTATTCCCACCGTCTCCCGCATCGGCGAAGAGGCGCTGCGTTCGCCCCGGTTGAAACTCGTGCAGCAATTCGGCGCGGGACTCGACACGGTGGATATTCCTACCGCGACAAAGCAGGGGGTGTATGTCGCGAACGTTCCTACTGCGGGCACGGGCAATGCGGAATCGTGCGCTGAACTCTCGATCCTTTTCATGCTGACTCTGGCGCGCCACTTCCCTCGGACCCAAGAATCGTTACAGCAACAGAAACTCGGCGCACCGCTGGGCATGACTCTCAAAGGCAGAACCGCCGCCATCATCGGCTTCGGCGGCATCGGCCAGGAGCTAGCACGACGGCTGGCGGGGTTCGAGATGAAAGTGCTCGCGGTGTCGCGTCGGGGACCAAAGGAAGGCGACGTTCCGGTCGATTTTCACGGCGCGCAAGACAGCTTGCATGAAGTCTTGCGACAGGCAGACTTTGTCATTACTGCGCCTCCCCTCAACGATGATACGCGAGGGATGATCGGTCAGACGGAATTCGCGTGCATGAAGCCGACGGCGTTTATCATCAACGTCGCCCGCGGCCCGGTGCTTGATTACGACGCGACGCTCGCCGCTTTAAAAGAAGGACGCATTGCCGGCGCGGGGCTCGACGTGTTTTGGTATGAACCGTTCGACCCAAAGGATCCGATCTTTTCGTACAATGTAATCGCCACGCCGCATGTCGGCGGCGCGACAGATTTAAGTCTACAAGGTATAGCCGGCCGCGTGGCGGACAATGTCAACCGTGTCCGTCGCGGAGAGGCCCCGCTGAACTGTGCAAATGAAGGAGTGAAAGGAAAAGCGTAATTGGAAACCGTGTGAACGAATTCGACTTGAGCCTTCGGATTGGCGCTTGCCTGGGTACAGATGGAACTGATAGTGTGTCTGTATCCTACAGATGAGGAATGCTCGTGAAAGCAACGATTAAAAAGAAAACCTACAATCTGGACGGAGACATGATTGAGAAAGTACGCCGATTGTTAAACGCCAAGACAGAGACTGAAGCGATTCAAAAAGCGTTGCAGAAGACCGTCGACGACTACGAGGTCCAAGAGACCCTCGACCGCTTGCTGAAGGAAGGACGCTTTCGCACCGTGTATCAATGAAGTATCTGTTTGATACGAATATCTATATTGCAGCGTGTCAGTCCGAAGCCAAGCGCGTACAGTTTCGCATAACGTTATTTCCCCTTCTCCCTACGACCTTCCTGTCAGCCGTGGTGGCGTATGAGTTGTATGTCAACGCGCAGGACCGTCGCACCCGAGGGTTAGTAGGCGAGTTTATTGGTCCGATGGAAAGAACCCGACGCGTCGTGAGTCCAACCTTTGCCGATTGGGTCGAGGCGTCAGCGCTGGTTACCGCCATTGAAGAAAGAGACCGGAGCTGGCGGTCAAAACTCCCAGCGCTCCTTAACGACATTCTGATTGCCCTCTGCGCGCGGAGAATTGGGGCGACCATACTAACCTATAACAAAACAGATTTTCAACTCATTCACCGTCACAAAGAGTTTTCTTTGCGCGTCCTCTCCGCAGAATAGACAGTAACTATGCTATTAGCGGTCGGGCGGGGCATGCCCCACCCGACGCCCCTCATTCTAACAGGAGTCTAGTGGCCTTTGGTCCAGAGAACCGCCCCGATGGGGAGGATTTGTCCGGCGATCTCCCCCTTGTTGTTGATGTCGAAGGCCTGACTGTCGCCTTCCGCGGAGGGGCTAAGGTCATACATGACGCCATCCTGCCAGACCACCGCATGAAATGCTTCCGTGGCCGTTGTACTCGCGCCAACAATGTCGCCCCGATTGTTGATGGAATTGGCAGAGCTGAACGTGCCGCCTAGGGTGCCTAAGTCCTGCATTTCGCCGTCTTGCCACAGGAAGGCATGAAACACGCCTGCCGCGGTGTCACTGGTCCCGACGATCTACCCGCGCGCATTGATGCCGAACGCCGTGCTGAACGTGCCGCCCAGCGTGCCCAGGTCGTACATCACCCCTTTCTGCCACAAGAAGGCATGGGACGATCCTGACGCAGTCTGAGCGCCCCCCACGATCTGCCCGCGGTTATTGATGCCAAACGCCGCGCTGAACGTGCCACCCAATGTGCCCAAGTCCTGCATGACCCCATCTTGCCACAGGAGGGCATGGTCTTCCCCCATGGCCGTCGTGCTGTCCCCAACCACTTGGCCACGGTTGTTGATGGCCGCAGCGACGCCCCCCTCGCCACCCAGCGAGCCCAGGTTCACCATCACGCCATCCTGCCATAAGAAAGGATGGAGGACCGACTGGAGGGGCGTATCGAATACGCTCGGCAAGGAAATAGGAGCGCCCCTTCGTGCATGACTTTGCCGTTGTTATGTAGCCATATCTCCCGTCGTGGGCAACAAAAGAAATTGTCGTGAAAGTGCAAAAACGTGCGGAACTTGAACTATACATCGTCGTCGACTCGGAGATTTGCATGGTCAACTGACATTCAAGGGCGTGTGTATTACAGGAGCACGTTAGAAATGGCGGCAACAGGCAAGGACTAGGATTGGATCTTTGCAGCGTATATGGCAGGATCGGTCAGGAGCGATTGTCGGGGCTATCAGTTTGGCCAGCAACGCACTGTTTCCGCTAGGGTGAGGAGAGGAAACCACACGGAATTAACGGGCAGCTATGAATGCTATTGTCTGGCGGACCACACCCAGCACGGATGCGAAGCAACATCTCTACTGTACCTAGATCAACGCCTAAAACCTGAAAGGAACTACATCATGAATTTGGATCAGCGTACGAAAGCGCATGTTGCAAGAAAACTGGAGTTGATAACCATAAGCCTGGGACTCGTACTTCTGCTGATCCGCGCAGCGGAGGCGCAAACAACCTTCGGCGGAAACGCTCAGCACACGGCCATTTACAGCCCGGCGGCCCAGAACCTGAATGCGGTCCACTGGACAACCTCGATCGATTTGAACAACACCGGGGGCTATGCTCATTATGGGGCTCCAGTAATCACCCCCGCTAACACCATCTTCGTCCCGGTAAAGATCAGCGCCGCTGACGGGTTCCAGATCAACGTCTTCAACGCAGCTACTGGCGCGGCGCTCTACTCCTTGAGCACCGACTACGTGCAGCCGTCACACAATTGGATTCTGCCGTATCAGCCCGTACTGGCGGGAACGCGTCTGTACTATCCGGGCGCGGGCGGAACGGTCTACTATATTGATAATGTAGATTCTGTCAGCCATGGCGCGCCCGTCCAGCAAGTGTTTTACACCACGCTGGCCAACTATCAGGCGAACGCCGCCGGCTTCAATTCTACGGTGTTCATCAACACGCCCATCACAGCCGACAGCAGCGGCAATGTGTTCTTCGGCTTCCGCGTCACGGGAACGGCCCCTGCTCCCCTGAACACTACCCAGAGCGGCTTTGTACGCATCGACCCTAGCGGCAATGCGATCTACGTACTGGCGGGTGCGGCCGCCAACGACGTCAACATTGGGCGCGATACCCACAACTCCGCCCCAGCTCTAAGCAATGATGAAAAGACCGTATACGTAGCAGTGAAAGCGGCCAGCGCGGATGACTACGGCTACTTGCTTGGCTTGGGCGCCACTACCCTGGCGACTAAGTTCAAAGTCTTCTTGAAAGACCCGCGCAACAACAACGCTATGAACGCTAGGCTGCTAGATGACAGCACGGCGTCGCCCATGGTGGGTCCTGACAATGACGTATACTTTGGCGTTTATGGCAACCCGTCCAACGGCTCGCGCGGCTTTCTGCTGCACTTCAACAGCGACTTGACGGTCGAGAAAGCTCCTGGCGGCTTCGGATGGGACAACACGGTGTCCGTCGTGCCAGCCAGCATGGTCCCCTCGTATACCGGCGCATCGTCCTATCTGCTGTTTACGAAATACAACAATTATGCGAACGCCGGCAACGACAGCGGCGACGGCGTGAACCGGATTGCGCTGCTCGATCCTAACGCCACCCAGGTGGATACCCATGCGTCTTCCAACGGTATGCTAATCATGCGCGAGGTGCTTACCGTAATTGGCCCCACGGCCGACAAGGAAGACCGCTCGACCAACTATCCTCTCGCAGTGCGTGAATGGTGCATTAACACGGCGGCGGTCAATCCGGCGACCAACAGCATTTTCATGCCTAGTGAAGACGGTCACATCTATCGCTGGAACCTGGTCAGCAACTCTTTGAGTCAGTTCGTACAACTCAACGTCGGCATTGGCGAACCGTATGTCCCTACGCTTATTGGTCCGGATGGCACGGTGTTTACCCTCAACGGCGGCACGATGTCGGCAATAGGCAGCCTCAACGGCGTGGGTGTCGCGCT
>CAZUFQ010000038.1:0-15877 GCA_964618735.1 uncultured Enterobacteriaceae bacterium | reverse complement strand
AGTGCATCTTTGTTACGAACTCGGGGCGAATGCGTATGTCGTGAAGCCGTCCGATTCGAAGCAATTCGTCAATTTTGTGAAGTCTGCTCTTGAATTCTGGCGCGGGTGTCAATTCCGCGAGCTTAGTAAGAAGAAATAAGAGGTTGGCGCTGAGCCCTCCTCTCTTCTCCTGGTTTCTCAGGGCGGCGTTCGCGAGCCCTGGGCGCAAGCAGCGGAACACTTCCCTCTTCTTCACCCCAAAACATCAGGAGCATTCCGAGGCACAAGAAATGTTGCGCGCCTTGAGCGGTCCCCTTGTCTACCTTGTTTGTTTTGCTAAAAGACTCGAACAAAAGAAGGGCGATGAGCCGCAGGTCTTCCTTCGCCGGTTTGTCTTCTTGCGTGTCCGCCTGCTGAAGAAAGAATCCAGGATTTCCTCTTATGAACAACTCCTTGCAGGCTCCTGTCCTCCTCGTCGATGACAATCCCGTCAAACTCTTTGCCCTCGAAAGTATGTTGACGGGTCTTACTCTGCATCTCATTACTGTCCCCTCCGCACGAGACGCGCTACAAGTGCTGCTGAACCAAGAGGTGGCCGTCATCTTGCTCGATGTCAACATGCCGGAGATGGATGGCTTTGAGCTTGCTGAACTCATCCGGAGCCATCCACGGTGCGCCCAAACCCCCATTATCTTCTTATCGGCAGTGAACACCACCGAAGCCTACGCGTTTAAAGGCTATAGTTTAGGAGCGGTGGACTATTTAGCGGATCTCAACCCCGTGGTGATACGGGCAAAAGTCGCAGTGTTTGTTGAACTGTTTCAAAAGACTCGCGCCCTGCGCCTGCTGAACGCTGAGCTTGAGCAGCGGGTGCAGGAGCGGACAGCGGCGCTGACGCAGCTCAATGCGGTGCTCCAAGAGGAAGTGGCGCGGCGAGCAGCGATGGCGCTTGAGAACGCGCGCCTCTATCGCGAAGCGCTGGAAGCGCGGGATCTGCTGGCCCGTCAGGCTGAAGAGCTGAGCCGCTCTAATGCGGAACTCCAACAATTTGCTTACGTCGCATCGCATGACCTGCAAGAGCCGCTGCGAATGGTGACCACGTATGTGCAACTCCTTGCCAAGCGCTATGAGGGAGCGTTGGACGCTAGGGCGGAGGAATTTATCGGGTATGCGGTCGAAGGCGCGCACCGCATGAAAGCCCTCATTGACGATTTGCTGGCCTACTCCCGCGTGGGGGCGCGGACGAAACCGTTTGCCCCGGTGGCGTGCGAGCACGTGTTAACGACTACCCTCCAGACCTTGCACCTCGCTATTACAGAGAGTCAGGCCTGTATTGTTCATGAGCCTCTCCCGGTCATTTATGGAGATGAACTCCAGGTAGGGTTGCTCTTCCAAAATCTGCTCAGTAACGCAGTGAAGTTCTGTAACTCACAGCCGCCCCAGGTGCACATCGCTGTGCGCCGGGATGGGAGTCAGTGGCGATTTGCCGTCCAGGATAATGGCATTGGGGTGGCCCCTGCGTATGCGGAGCAGATTTTTGCTCTCTTTCAACGACTGCATACGCGGGCCGCCTATCCGGGGAATGGTATGGGACTGGCCATTTGCAAGAAAATTGTGGAACAGCATGGAGGACGGATCTGGGTAGAGTCGGCTGTAGGGGTTGGCGCCACGTTTTTCTTCACGCTGCCCGCCTATGAGCCAGAGGCCCACGCAAAATGAGCGCGTATGAGGAGGGGAGACAGGAGCTATACCTTATCGTGCTCCTCGGTCTTGTCCCTCTTTTTTGACTATCAGCTTGATTCCCTTGTGTTGATTTAGATTACCTCGCCAACGGGCAGGGTGGCGCCAGACTCAAGGGTGCTGGGGCGGCGCTATAAACGGTCCCAAGCAGAAGGCGGAGTGAGAGGGCTCTAATCGCTAGGGGAGCTTCGAGGAGGAATCTTGACTGGTTTGTTTATTTTGTTCTCCTCCTGGGAGAGTTAGCACGATGTCCTTCTCGGGGGATTTCCCCCCTAACCACCAGAGTCTGATGGTATGATCACAACTTCCGGACAGCGCCATCGTGTTGTTCGGCGAAAAGGCGACGCTCGTAATGGTGTCCTCGTGTCCTACAAATTCCTGCTCAAGCTTTCCCGTACTGAAATCCCACAGTTTAACCTTCTTATCGGTCCCTCCAGAGAGCACTTTGATTTCAGCGCCAAAGAGGGGAGAACCTGGTTGAGAGAGCGCAACCGCCAAAGCTTTACCGCTATGCTTCTCTTGGAAACGAGCTACATTGGCGCCGGTGCTTATATCCCACAGCTGCAACGTTCCGTCTAGGCTCGCAGCAAGGACTTGCTTGCCATCGGGTGAAAAGGTCGCATCGGTGATAGGGGCTTGATACAAAAACTCCTTGAGTTTGTTCCGTGTCTTCGCATCCCATATCTGGAGCCGCCCTTCTTGTAAGCTCGATAAGCTTGAAAGGAGTAACTTTCCGTCCGGGGAGAACGCACACACATTGATCGGAATGAGACCAGGCTTGGCAAAAGCTTGCGGCGTCTTCGAGCCCAGACGCCACTGCATTACGTTCCCGTTACTATCTCCGGAAAACAGGGTTTTCCCATCATCAGAAAGACTCACTGCATAAATTTTGGATTGAGGACTTATGACGAATTTGTCTTTTCCACTTTCGATATCCCAAATCTTTGCGGTCCCTCCAGTCATTGCTTTTTCATTATCCCCCAACGAGAGAGCGATATTCCGGTCGTATGGGGAGAACTCTACAGAACGCACCCAGCCTCGATGTTTTCTGAAAAGTTGGAGTTGTTGTCCCGTCGCCACATCCCACGTACTTACCCAACCGTTTTCGTTTCCAGACAGCATCGTCGTTTGATCTTCTGAAAGGGCAACGGCGGTGACTTCTCCCTTTTGATCCGCGAAACTCTGGATTTCCCCACCAGGGTAGGAGTTTACTTTAAGAACAATTTCATATTCAGACGTCCGAGACGCTGTGCTGGAAAGTAGAAGACGAGACGTGCTGCCGCCGCGCGGAAGGTCTGCCAGCGTAACCTCGAAGCGTCCTACTTTCGTAACCGGAAGTTCTTCTTTCTTTTCTAAAGCAGCACTCTCCTGGCGAACGAGGAACGCAGCGGTAACACCCGGAATCACAAATGTAAATGAGGCGGCTGGACCCTCGACAGTTTCTTCGATGGTCGTAAGAATAGGTGGAGAGAATTCCTGAGGAGCAGGCGGCGAGGAGGGACCGACATCCGACGGAGCTAGGAGAGGCAAGTGGTAGTCCGTTGGCAACTTAGCATGGTCGTGTTGATGAAGAAGGATGAAGAGAGCAAAGGCAAGACAGAGCGTAACGCCGCCGTATCGTAGCGCTTTGGGCAGAGCGCCAGCTCTATTGGGCTTTTTCGGCAGCGATTCTAACGTTGCAATAATATTCTCATACCGTGCGCATGCCTCTTCAAATTCCTGATGTGTAAAGAGCTGCTCAGCGGCGGCCAAGCTGTTATTCACACTTTGTGATATTTCGCCGCGCCGGGGGAGAAGCCGCGTCGCCAAATCTTCCGCCTTGGCTTTCGCCTGTGAAGCTCGCTCTTCCCATGCTCTCGTGCAGAGAAATCGGAAGAAAGCGCTGCTTTCCTGAAACAGCGTCTGGGCGCGGGTGAACTGACTAGGTGACTGTCCGCGCTCAAACGCGTCTACGGCAAGAGTGAACGAAGATTCGGCTTTTGCCATCGACGCAGAAAACAATTCTGCACAACGGAGCTTGAGGGCTCGCTCTCGCTCGGCGACCGCATCTTTTTTCGCCGCTTCTACTTCAAGTAAGGTCTCATGACGGGCCGCATCCCGGGCTTCGGTAAATGAGACAATGCCCTTATGGTAGGCCTCAAGCGCTTGTCGCCACGCCTTTTCTTCTGCGAATTTCTGTGCGTGTTCAAAGAACGCAACTCCCTGCTCAAAAATAGGAGAGGCCAAACTTGGCGCGTGCTCTTCAATCGCTTCCTGCTTTCGCGCAGCGATGTCTCGTTGGAGTCGTTCAATGTGATTCGTCGCCCCGGCTCTGGCCGCCTCTGCTTCTTCATACGCTTGCTCAAAGTAACGCTGTGCTTCAGTAAACGCATGCTCAGCGGCTGAGAACTCTCCTTTGGCTAAATTGTCAAGAGCTTGTATTCCTAACAACTTTCCCTTTTCAAACGGAGCAGGCGCCAAGAACTGCGCTTCATGGTTCTCCGCACGCATTCGTAATTCTTGGGTCTCCCTTTGTTTGCTCTTCGCCGGCCCCCGGTGTTCCTCTTCTCCCAGTTTTCTGATTTCAGCGTCAAAATTATAAGCGCCATCCAACGTAGCAGTGGTGTCTTCAGCAGCTTCCTTTGGCATGAGAGTTCACTACGTCTTTCTGAGCCATCCTTTGTATAAAGAACGGCAGTGTCAGGGGTCAAGGTTTTGTCGCGAGTCCTTCTTTAAAAGATATTACGCTCCATTACTCTATCAAGACCCCATGAAATATAGAGGCGGTAGGGCTAGCGTGAAAAGGGCAAGAACTTTTTCAAGACCCGCTTCTCCAGTTCTTCCGTCCCTTTGCGAACGGCGGACTGTTGCAACAGGCGACCCACAGACGCCATATCTGGCCGTGGTTGTACTTTGGGGAACGTACCCGCCAAGGTAAAGGGAATTTCTATCTGGCTTTGTTTGTTGACCATGTATTGGGCTGCCTTTACGTCTTGGACAATATCCGTAGAAAGCTTCTGCGACAGAACAAGTTGAGCCTGTAGGTCGAGCGTTTGGTTAAAATCGAGCCAACCCGTTCCCTGCATCGCATAGTCAGCGGCGGAGAGCTTCAGGTCGTCGAGGTGAACTTTGCTATTGTTGATCGTGAACACACTGTGCAGTTCATCAAACTTAGCCTGCTTGGTCGCGAAGATCTCGGGATAGCGCTCGCGCACCCGAGGAGAGACCAAAACAGAAAGACCAGGAAGCCCTGAGACGCCGGAGAGCACGCCCTCGGCGATATTCATGTTGAGAATCGCCCCTTGGAGTACGTCTGCTTGTCCCTTTCCTTGAAGAGAAGGCTTGATCTCTTCCCACCCCGAACCACTCCCTTCCAGTGTCAGACCAATATTCGCTTGGCCCTCAATCTGCTGTGGGGTGGTAGTCCGCATCGATCGCAAAACTTCAGTGAGATTGAGGCCGCGAGCTTGAGACGTCAGAGTAAACTGGGGGCGAGTCGGCTGGAACGCATACCGCCCTTTTCCTTGCACAGACCCGCCGAACGCTTGCAGACTCACATTTTCGATCGTCACTCCAGCCTCCTGGACGCGAGCATGGGCCTCCAATTGTCCGGAGAGATCATAGTTATTCAGCAGGGGCAGAAGATCCTTCCAGCTGGCTAGTGCTGTGGGGCTTGCATCCACCTTCAGATCCGAGGAACGAGCGTCCTCCAAGTTGATTGTCCCACTACTTGTGAGTTCCAGTGTATGGAGTTGGAGAGTCGCTTTTTGCACGGCGATTATTGGTGGAGTCGCCTGAGCAGCCACAGAGAGAATAAGCGGAGTTCCTGCTGGCTTCTGGAAATGGTCGCCGAGGCGAATGACGCCGGCGCTGGCGTCCACAGTTCCGGTGAGAGCAAGATTTCCCAATGTTCCTTCCGCTTGTGTTTTGAGAGACAGTGAACCATCGAGGCTAGAGCCCTGAGGAAGCCGCCTGCTGATTTGGGGCAACGCGCGAAGAGCAAGCGACTGAATTTCAAGAGCGCCCGTTACTGGCAGATTCTTGAGATCAAGCGTCGGTCCCAGAGGGCCAATGCGACTTTGCAGCTTGAGGTTTTGTCGCTCGGCAAAAAGAGCTGTATTGAGATCAAGATGAAACGGACGGTCAGAACTAAAATCTGTAACTGTGAGGTCGAGCTGAGTGGCGCGAAAATCCGTTTGCTGTTGTTGGTCGATATAGTGGACAATGCCGTCGGAGATGTTCAAAAGAGCGGCAACCAAGGGGAGAGCTGTAGGCGTAGAGGAAGGAGGGTGCTCCGAGGAGCCCTGTTGCGTTTGCTCAGAGGGTTGCTCTTTTGCTGCACCGCCGCCGAGGCTGGCGATGTTCAAGCGGCCCTGCGCGTCTCGCACGATAGTGAGAATGGGCTGATGGAGGATGAACCGTTTGATACGCAATTCTTTCCAGAATAGGGGGAAGAATTCTACATCGACTTGCAGATCGGCGGACTGCAGGAATTTTTCTTGGGAAAACGCTAGGTCATCCGCAAGAGCGAAGTTGCTGACGCGCGCGCCGATCCCTCCCCACAAGGTGACGCCGATATCTCCTACTGTAACCTGACGTCCCAAAGTTTGCTGGGCTCGAGCGAGCAAATAGTCTTTGTTCCGGTTTATGAGTCCGCTTAAATTTCGTAAGGCTAAAGCAACGAGCCCGCTCAGAATTACCAGGATCGCTGCAACAATGAAAAGCTTCCGCATGCGACTCCCTCCTTGGTAGTGGCGACACGGTCCTCCTCATCGCCTAACTCCATACGGCGCGGGGCCACGATCAGTTGACAATGCTCAATGATAGTCGGAGAACGTCGGGGATGAGTGAGTGGTGAGGTCTCAATGGCAGGGGCGACAGTGATATTGCTGTCACCCCGTTGGTCAGGGCCGTCTCGATTGGCAGTGCTTTGTTGAAAATAAGGACGACGAGTCATCCGTGGAGTGTATCACGAATTGCTAGCTAATTTCGCAAACTTCGCCGCAGGAAGTCAGGCGGCTTTGGGTAGGGTAAGCAGCTTGAGGTGAGAAAAAGGAAAAGAGAACGGAGGCCGGCTGTGCTGTCGCCCCCGTCTCCTTGAGCGTTTCTTAGCGTTCGGCCAGCGTCGCTGTCCGCGCCGCCGCTGCCTCCAACTGCGCTATGCGAGCAGCCACGGTCGCATTCTGATGCTCCAGCGCGGCTTTCAGCGCCACAATCTCTTGCTGCTGCTGCGCCTGCTCCTGCGCGTGCTGCGCCTTCATCTCGGCCAGCTGTTGGGCTTGGATCTTGAGCTGCTGCTGCTGGCGTTGCACTTCGTTCAGTAACAACGAGGTGAGTTCGTCATACCGTACGCCTTCCACTTCCCCCTTGGCGTTGCGCGTCACCAGCTCGGGGTACACCTTGGCCACGTCTTCCGCGATTAGCCCATACTGCAGCGGGCCCCGCGGAGACTGCTTATAGTGAAACATCACGGTTTGGAGCTGCTGCAGCTTTTCTCCTTGCCCTCCCAGCGGCTCAATATCCTGCTTGTAGCGGGCCGACGACACCAGCGTGCCCAACTGCCCATTACCGTCGATCAACACGGTGTTGCCCACCACAGACGTCCCACGCACCCCGGCGATAAACGCCCGAGTTTGTTCCTCACCCAGGCGGAGCGTATTCGATTCATTTTCCTCCCCCTGATTGCCCAGATAGATGTTCTGGTCTCCGCTCACCAGCTTACTGCCCGCCCAGTGGCCGAGGGCGAGGTTCTTATGGCCGGTGGTGTTGGCGTCGAGCGCTCCGACGCCGATGGCCGTGTTCTCGAATCCCCAGGTGTTCGCGACGAGCGCCCAAGTGCCGGTGGCAGTGTTAAAATCACCGGTGGTGTTGTGGTAGAGGGCTTCAGCGCCGGTGGCGGTGTTGGCCTCGCCGGTGGTGCTATGGGAGAGGGCCCAGGCTCCGGTGGCGGTGTTGAGGCGGCCGGTGGTGTTGCGGAAGAGGGCGCGGAGGCCGGTGGCGGTGTTGGCGTCGTTAAGCGGCCCTGCCGGCGCTTCATTGAAGCGGTCAGAGAAATCGGTTTTGGCCACGTCGTAGATAATGAGATTGTCGAGGACCGCATCGGCATGTACGAAGTCCCAGTTGTGTCGTCCGAAATAGTTTGCTCTGGAAGGTGGGAGTGTAGAAGTTACCGGGCAGCCCGCCCCTCCTACGAGGGCGAGTGCCCCATCAAAATAGAAGCGGAACAGATCGCTTGTCCCGTTAATACCGGCATTGTCCCATACCATTGCCCAATGATGCCACTCCCCCGCCTGGAAATGGATGCCATGGTCGCTGAAGGTCCCCGGCAAACTGATTTGCCAGGCACTGTTACACGCTCTTTCGGGAAAGAAACCAATGGTGACAACATTGTCATTTTCGCCCCAGTGGCCCATGCTCATACGCTCAGGGCCGCCACCTTGATCCGTGTCAAAGAACATGTGACTACTACCTTGGGCGGCAGTGGATGGCCATTCGGTTTTGACCCACAAGGCGATGGTTCCTCGTCCACGCAAGATCATGGAATTGATCAGGGACTCGTCGAGCAGGAAGTAGCCAGGGAACGTGCTATCAATTCTGACGCCGTTCCCGAACCGTCCCGGTTCATAGTTGACACTCCCTTGCCGCATCAGGGGCGGTCCCACTTCGCTTTGCATCGCTTCTTCATCACTGCCAAGCTTATTTCAAAACACAACACCTGCTTGCGCAGAGGCGCCGAAGACGTTTGCGAGAATAATCACTGCAACGGCCCCCAACATGACCGTTGCGCTGCGACATCGTTGTAGCGAGACAGTTTTCATAGCAAATGTCCTTTCTTTAATGCTCGTTTCTGGAAAAATGGGTATACTTTCTCAAAATGAACCAGCTTGAAAAGCCGCCTCACGATACTTCCCCAGGATTTCGGGGCAGGCAGGATCGGAGACGCCTGCCCTCCTCCAGCCGATCATTAGTATCGTCTATTTCCAACTGCTATTCATAAGTCCCCCCTTTGTATTACCTACGAACAAAGCCGCTTATGGCAGAGAAGGCAGAATGTGGTGATTAGGTTTATTGCGAACCAAAAGCAAAGAGGAACTCTAACCAGAATTAGGTTCAGAGAAATTCCAGCGGTTCCACCAGAATGCAAATTAATTGTATCTGTGTTCCTCCGTTACTTTTCCTTTGCTCCCTGTTACCCAGCAACCGTACACGAACTGGATGAAATGGAATAGGGAAATCCCAGAATCTTTTGAAGGAAATTACTAAAAGAAAATGAAGGAGTTCCTTCAGAGAGACGAAGGACTCTAGGGGTCATCTCTGTGCAGGATCGGCGACACCATCAAGGCGTGGGGAAGGGCAACCCCAATATGAGAGCCTGAAATTTCCCTCGCCCAAGGGTAATTCTTTATGATGGATGAGATATCAACGATTCGGACGGCTCATAATGCAAAACAAGTAGATCTTCAGCAGAGACGGCTGCGAAAGCATACCCGCAACCATTTGAATCGCTGAATTCTATTAGAAATATCGACGGCTCGGTCTCCCGAGCAATAACCTCCACGACAGTACCCACCGAACCTGCTGCAAGGCCGGAGGAGAGATCGTACTGTTCGTCGGTCATTTGCAAAGCTTCAGGAGGTACGGGAAGCAGTAATGCAACAACATCAAGAAGTTGTGGCTGAATCATACAGAATGAGTGCCTTCTCGCCGTTCGGGAGCTTGGCCATGATTTGATTACTGGTTAACCTCTACCACCCAGCCGTGCCGGTCAGGTTTGAGGCCGCGCTGGATATCGGAAATCTCGTCGAAGAACCGTTGCGCGAGAGGGCCAACTTTGCCGTCGCCGATTTTCACTTCTTCATCTTTGTAGACAAAGGCGCTCACCGGAGACACAACTGCCGCCGTTCCCGTGCCAAAGGCCTCACTCAAACGACCATTCGCAGCCGCCGTAATGACTTCGTCAACCGAGATAAGACGCTCCTCGACTGGAATCTTCCAGTCGCGTGCGAGCTGGAGAACAGTATCGCGCGTGACTCCGTCGAGAATACTTCCGCTCAGGGCTGGCGTCACGAGCACGCCGTCGATGACAAAGGCAATGTTCATCGAGCCGACTTCCCCGACATATTTCCGTTCAACACCGTCAAGGTACAGCACTTGTGCGCACCCGTGATGATGCGCCTCTTCTCCCGCCGCTAGGCTTGCAGCATAGTTGCCGCCAGTTTTCGCGTCGCCCGTGCCTCCCTTCACCGCTCGCACGTATTTGTCTTCGACCAAAATTTTTACCGGATTAAATCCTTCGGCATAGTAAGCGCCGACCGGGCAAAGGATCACGAAAAAGCTATACGTCTTGGCTGGACGTACGCCGAGAAATGCTTCAGTAGCGATCATCGCCGGACGAATGTAGAGCGAAGTGCCCGGCGCATGCGGCACCCAGGCTTTGTCGACGGCAACGAGTTTTTTAATCGCTTCGATGAATAGCTCCTCGTCCACCGGCGGCATGCACATCCGCGCCGCCGAGCGCTGCATCCGCACCGCATTTTTATCAGGCCGAAACAGCAGGATTGTATCTTTGGGCGAACGATACGCTTTGAGCCCTTCAAAAATTTCTTGGCTGTAGTGCAGTACTGCCGCCGAGGGGTCCAACGAAAGCGGACCGTACGGTACTACACGAGGATTCTGCCACCCTTGGTCGGCCACGCCGTCCAGTAAAAACATGTGATCGGTAAAGGTGCGACCGAAGACGAGTTCTTCGTCGCGCGGCTTGGGCTTGGGCTTGTCGGTCAAAGTGACCGTGATGGTGGATTTCATCGCAACGCACGCTCCTCGTGTAGAATAATAAGGCTGCCGAGTGTACCAGACTAGCGCGCAAGAAGCAGCCCCTTTTTTGATCCTGCAGGCTTTCTCTTGCTAATGATCATGCGAAGAGCGTATAAGAATCAATAAGACTTTAGTTTGCAGATCTACAGGAAGGGCCAACACATGAAGACGTGGATGCTGACAGCCCTCATCGTATTATGGGGAACTCCTTTATGTGCGCAAGAAATTTACAAGTGGGAAGACAAGAATGGCGTCGTGCATTATAGCGACACGCCTACTGTTCCTGCGGCGTCTATGAATGCGGAAGACATTCCTTACTCTCACACGGGGAGTTTTCCTGCAGAGTCGTCAGCTGAGAAAACTCCTCGTCTTCATGACGAGATGAGCGAAGTGCGTTTCGAGAAGGAGCACTATCTCCCGCGAGCGCTTCCGAGTCTGGATCGTCCACAGGCTTCGATTGCGCGGAATGGTCGGCTGCGACTTGCTGGCGTCATTCGGACCAGCGGCAAAGGTCCCTGCCAAGCCCCAGCGGTCGAGGTGACTATCATCGATGGATTAGGGACCACGGACGGAAGCTTCGCTACTCTCGCGCATCCAGACATGATCACGCGTGGCGAAGAGGCCCGGTTTGAAGATGAATACTTCACCCCGGTGGGCGGCTCATTCTCCTGGGACGCGGTTCCACGTTGCAGTACGGCGGACGGCATTGTGTATGGCGCTCATAAACGAGGGACGCTGAAAACGGCGCAAAGCCGGATCGTTCGCTCCAAAAAATTGCGTCGTCGATGAAAGAAGAGAAAT
This sequence comes from uncultured Enterobacteriaceae bacterium, assembly GCA_964618735.1. Lineage (GTDB taxonomy): Bacteria > Desulfobacterota > Binatia > Bin18 > Bin18 > SYOC01. Next base: position 4,564 of record CAZUFQ010000038.1, on the reverse strand, counting down.
TGCGGCGGGCAAGCGTACCCTACGCCTGGCTCTTCTGCTCTTTCACTAGGAGGACTAACGCCGTGCCCAGCGCCAGCACGCCCGCGAGGACGGTCCACGCCCATTGCCACGAATGGGTGTAATCGACGAACAGTCCGAACAACGGCGGTAAGGCTATGATCCCCGGATACATGATGGTCATCGCCATACCCAACGTGCGGCCCTGTTTATCTGGTCCAGCAATTTCCGCTAACATTGCGATCCAACTGCCGTGCCAGCCAATCGTGTTGAAGGAGTAGAAAAGAACGATCACGCCGATCACCCAGAACGGCGCGCCCTGCGGCAGCCAGCCCAACACCAATGAGCCTCCAGTCGAAAAAACGCTGGCCCACACCAGTGCTGGTTTACGATGTTGTCTGAACCAGCGATCGCTCCAGACGCCCCAGAGCACGCGTCCGGAGGCGCCGGTAATCTGCGCGCAAACCAGAAGTGTCGCCGTTGTCGTGACAAGGATGCCCTGAGTCTCTTTGAGATAGAGCGCCAGATAGGTAAGCAGCACAAACTGCCCTAGCGGCAGCAACGCGCCGGCGAGACCAAGCAAGACAACGTCTTGAGTGAGCACTTCGCGTAACTGCGCCGGTTTTTTCCGAGCGGTTGAGGAGACGCCTCTCGTTGCTCCATCGTGGGTTCGGTAGGTCAACCAGCACACGCCAGCGGCGAAGAAACACGCGGTCCCGCTGACCGCGATCGCGGTGCGCCAGCCTGCAACAACGGAAATAGTAGGAAGGACGGCTGCCGCCAGGGCTCCGCCTATGGGAATGCCGGTTTGGCGCACGCCCATCGCCATGCCGCGTTTTGCGACCGGGAACCAGGTCATGACGGCTTTACTGCCTGCTGGAGTGGGAAATGACGCACCCAGACCAGCGGCGAACAGCACTACTAGTGCGGCGAGAAAACTATGCGTCCAGGTGACGGCAAAACAAAAGACGCCGACAATAAGGTTGCCCCAGATCAGCGCGGCGCGTTCGCCTTGAACATCCACCACCCAGCCAGCGGCCAACATCGAAACCAGAGAGCCCGCAGTGACGGCGGAGTTGAACAAGCCAACCTGGCCGCGTGTGAGTCCCAAATCGGCTTGCAGAAACGGGGCAAGCGTCGGTACGCCTTGGGTCACGACCGAAACCGTAATCTGCGCGAGCAGGGCAATGCTGAGCATCAACCAGTGCAATGGAATAATCGTATGCGTCTGTCGAGCGCTACGTTCAACAGCAGAGGTGAAGACCTGGCTACGGGCGACGATTTTGCTATGTTCTTCGGACATTCGGAGGTCTTTATCTGCTTTTCTGACCTGCTGAAAGGACGGCGCACTAAGTGTGACCAAGAACAAGGTGCAAGAAAGGGGACGTGATGGAATTTTTAGTGATAGCCTACGACGGTAAAGATGCCGACGCAAAAGAGCGTCGCCTCCGAGCGCGGCCAGCGCATCTCGATGGAATACAAGTGCTAAAGCAAGCCGGTTCCTTCATCAATGGTGGAGCGATTCTTGACGACGACGGCAATATGATTGGCTCGACGTTATATATGGACTTTCCCTCGCGCGAGGCGCTCAATCAATGGCTGGAGCATGATCCTTACGTGACTGGCGGGGTCTGGGTGAATATCGAGGTTAAACCGATTAAGCTCGCGTTTCGCACCTAGTGTTCCGTCGCACTGATTTTGAGGAGTATAGTTTCGTCATGCCAGCGTAGGCTGGCATCCAGGAAGATTCAGCACCTGCCTCCGGTTATGCCTCCTGGATTCCGGGTCTCGCGGTGCTCGCCCGGAATGACATATCCAGTCTACTCCTTAGATTTAATGCAACGGACCACGAGTACTATTCATCTGCTCTACTGTTGTTCCCGCACGGGAAAAGTAAGGTGCTCAGTGGTTTCCTCTTTCACGGCCACGCCGCTGAGTTGGAGTTCTCGCATGCGCGCGGCTAAGCGAACGATGCGCGTCGCTGCCTGTGTAGGCATGACGCCGCGAGCGTGGATGTTAGAGATTAAGTTGCGTTCCGCGTCGGTGTGACCGGTCCGTGGTCGGTACGCCATGTAGGCTGAGAGGCTATCCGCCGTCGCCAAGCCGGGCCGTTCCCCGATGAGCAGCACAACAAGCTCCGGATCGAGCAACTCCCCAATGTCGTTGAGGACGCCCACACGGCAGTAGCGAATCACAAAAGGCTGGCCGAAACGCCAGCCAAGAGTCTGCGCTTCGTAGACGAGGGCGTTCAGCAAAACAGGAACTTGAGCGACAACGGCTGCGGCTGAGAGGCCGTCGCCGATGACGACTTGCAGGTCCACTCCAGTAGTACAGCGACGCACGACTTCGGCCCGCGCAGCATTGTTTAAGCGGCGGCCAAGGTCTGGTCGGAGAAGATACTCGGCTTTACCAGTCGCGCAAGTTGAGACTGCAAACAACTCCCAACGGTCCCTAAAAGCCGGATCAAAATCCCTGGTGAGATCAAGTTCCGTTTGGACGGAGTCGATAGCGGCTGCGTGATCTTGACGCAGGGTCAGCTGCGTGGCCGTGCGGTAAGCCGGGCCGGCGCGGCCCACAAGCAGCCGGGCCGGCGTCCGCGCCTGAATTGCTTGTTGCAAGTCCGGTAACTCGGGACGTTCGGGTTTCACAACTGTGGTCATGGAGAGACCCCTAACTATCAGGCTGAGGCGTCGGTAATCGTTTTCACACTTTGTATAAGTCGTTGTCGAACAGTTGTATCACTGCGCACGAGTTGGTGGTCGCGAAAGATTCCTACATCCTCAAGCCAGGCTAAAAACTCGGGAGCGGGTTGCAACCTGAAGAGCTGACGGGCTCCTAATGCGTCATGAAAACTGGTGGATTGATAATTCAACATGACATCATCCGCGCACGGCACCCCCATAAAATAATTGCAGCCAGCCGCCGCGAGAAGCATGAGGAGATTATCCGCTGAGTTCTGGTCAGCCGCCGCATGATTGGTGTAGCAGACGTCGCAGCCCATGGGTAATCCAAGGAGCTTGCCCATAAAGTGATCTTCCAGCCCGGCGCGAATGATCTGCCGTTCATCGTACAAATATTCCGGCCCGATAAATCCCACAACACTGTTGACAAGAAAAGGCGTGAATGTCCGAGCAATGCCATAGGCGCGCGCCTCCAGGGTGAGTTGATCCACGCCATGATGCGCGTTAGCAGAGAGCGCACTGCCCTGGCCCGTCTCGAAATACATCACCTGATTGCCGACCCAAGCGACATTGCGCTGCTGATGGTGCTCCAGCACGCGCTCTTGTCCCTCTCGTAAGATGCCGAGGTTAACGCCGAAACTAGCGTTCGCCGCTTCCGTGCCGGCAAGGGATTGAAAGAGCAGATCCACAGGAGCACCGCACGCCAAACTGGCGAGCTGCGTGCTGATGTGAGCGAGGCAACACGCTTGGGTAGGAATTTGGTATGCGTCGATGAGAAGATTGAGGCCGTGCAAAATGTTCGCGACCGTCTCGACGGATTCCGTTGCCGGATTGACGCCGATGACCGCGTCGCCGCAGCCGTACAGGAGTCCGTCTACAGTGGAAAGAAGAATCCCTCCCAGATCATCGCTAGGGTGATTCGGCTGGAGCCGAATGCCGAGCACGCCGCGTTGCCCCATCGTATTGCGACAGCGCGTGACGGTCCGGATTTTACTGGCGGCTAGCACGAGGTCCTTATTACTCATCAACTTGGCGACAGCGGCGGCGACCTCCGGCGTGAGCGCCCAATGGAGCCGGCGCAGTTCTTCTTCTCCTACCTCATCGCTCAATATATGTTCGCGCAATTCTCCGACCGTGAGGCTAGCGACGGCGGCAAAAGAGTTCTGATCCAGCGTATCGAGAATGAGATGGCTTACCTCGTCCTTGTCGGGGTCAATCAACGGCTGAGCAACAATCTTGGATAACGGAATATCCGCGAGCACAAGTTTTGCCGCTACTCTCTCTTGTTCCGAAGCCGCAGCGACGCCGGCCAAGCGGTCGCCGGATTTTTCCTCGTTCGCCTTGGCGAAGACTTCGCGCAGATCGGAAAAAACGAAACGCTGAGCACGAATAGTCGCAGTGTAAGACATTGGCTCACCCTATCTGCTATTACCGTCTTCCGTTGGGTAGTGTCCTCATTTGACATTGCCAGCGCCGCATCGACCAGTTCCTCGACCGTCCACCGATGATCCACAATGCCCTACCTCAACAGAGGCGGGGTCTTTAGTGAGGTCGGGTTCTGCTTTCGACAGATCTCCGAAGAGAGCGTCGATGAGGTTCGCAGCCAGCTGATTGACGTCAGGCTTGCCTGTCCTTGAGCACTCAGGCATATGTTAGGAGTATGCCAGATGACATTCTCAAGAAACAAGCTATCCGCCGGATGGTCGCGGCCCCTGAGCACATTCGCGACTGCGAGCGCTGTAGCCGCATCTACGGGGCTGCCTTTGACGCAGCGGTGGAGGCTGTGAGAACAACGCAGCCAGAAGCGCTCCACTGGCACGAGCATCTCGCATGGCCGCCCCATCCGTACAAGGTGCTTGAGCAATGCATACGGGATTTGCGCCACT